>CAYOBT010000312.1:0-3821 GCA_964402205.1 uncultured Anaerolineales bacterium | reverse complement strand
GAGCTGGCGACGCTCCGCGTAGGCGAGCGAGACGGCCACTACTACTCGCTCCTACCCAAGGGCCCCGCCTATATGGCCGTACCCGCCTATGGCGCTGCCGAGTTGCTCGGACGCGGCCCAACCACCGCGGGCGAAATCGACGCCATGGCCAAGCTCAGTGGCGCCATCGTGGCGTCCGTGTGCGTCCTGATCATGACACTGAATCTGGCCCATCTCCTCACAGGCTGGAAACTCGCCCTTCTCGCCGGTGTCTATGCCTTGGGCACTCCCATGTGGCCCGTCGCCAGCCAAGACCTGTGGACCCTCACCAGCGCCCAGTTGGGCGGCGTGCTAGTCATCTGGTGCCTGATGCGGTCACTTCGTCGGCCTGCATGGGTGCTCGTCGCGTGGCTACCGCTGCTCTGGTCGCTCGAAAGCCGACCCGCCTACATCGTCGTAGCGATCGTGCTGGCTCTCTATACGTTGGTCTGCTATCGCAAATGGGCGCTGGTGGTTGCCGGGCTCGGCCTGTTGGCTCTGGTCGCCGTGTCGCTGGTCCAGATCGGTTTTATTGGGCCTTTCTACCAATATCTCATGGAGCGAGGCATCCGGGCCATCTTTACCCTAGACTGGGGTTATCTCAGCTTTGCCCTGGCGCGACACCTCATCGACTGGAGCAACGGCATCCTAGTGTACTCGCCGTTCCTGCTGCTCTTCCCGGTAGGCGTTGCGATCATCATCGCGGATCGCGTGCACCCAGCAAGCCATCGCGAGACGCCTCGGTACCCGGTCGTACTGGCCGCGTTCGGACTTGCCGCGCTGGGCTTTCTTGGGCTGTACTCATCATTCCGATCCTGGCGGGGCGGTTGGTCATGGACCAACCGCTACGCGCTGGACGGTCTCCCTTACGCGGTGATGGCGCTCGCGCCAGTCCTGCTTGCAGCCCGATGGCAGCGCACCATGGCGTGGTCGCTCGGTGTGCTCGGAGCGGCGTCCATCAGCCTCAATGGGCTCGTCGCCTTTTATGCCGATCAGCAATGGCTACTCACAATCCTGACCGATGACAGACGCATCGAGGCCATCCCCTTGCGGGATAGCCTCTTGAGCTACTGCTGGACGGAAGCCACCAGCCGAGGAACTAGCTTTCTGTTTGACCACTATGGCTTCAACCGACGGAGATCTCTAGCCCCTGCAGAGGCTTACGCAGCCAATGGCGAGCTCCTCCCTCGCGAGAAAACCAAGGAAGCGCGACGCCACCTGGGCGTGGGTTGGAGCTGGACGGAGAAATGGGGCGTGTGGGCAAGCTCGGACCCAGGCTTTCAGATAGCCACCATAGGCCCCGGCATCAGGACACGCGATCAAGCGGTACTACTGCTACACGTCCCGGAAAAGGTCGATCAGCAACTCACCCTCGATGCCATGGCCTATTGCGACCAGGCAGACCATAGCAGCTACGAGCAGGTGATGGAGATCTGGTTCAACGCCCACAAGCTGGGAGACGTTGTCTTTCCGCAGTGCGCGGGCGCCAAGTTGCAGCCAGCCACCTGGTCAGGGAGGATTCCCGCGCATTGGCTAACTGGGGGCGTAGACACGATCACCTTCCGATACGCTCATCACTACGGGGGCGACTTTGCCATCCCGTCCCGCAAGTTGGCGGTCGCTTTCAAGTCGGTGATCCTGGAACCCGCAGGCCCTTAGCTCTGGCGGGGTGCCGCCAATCGTTGCGGCAGGGGCCAGTCCGTCACCCGATAGAAGAGCCTCTCGTAGGCGTCGGTGACGGCTTCCCAGTTGTATCGGCGATGAGCGCGCTCGCGCGCCAGTGCCTGCAGGCGCTTTACCTCCGCAGAGTCCGACAGTAGGCGGCGGAGCACCGGCCGCAAGCTCTCCGCACCAACCGAGCCCTGGTAAGTCACCCCGGCCCCGCCAATGGTCTCCACGTTCTCCGCATGGTCGTTGACGACGACACAGTTGCCGAACGCCATGGCTTCCACCAGTGCGGGGTGCGTCCCACCCACACCCGAGGTTTCCACAAAGATGCGTGCATTGGCCCCCAATTCGGCATAGCCACGACCAAAGACATACCCCGTGAAGATGATCCTCGGATCTCCCTCTGCCAGAGCGTGCAGGTCGCGTATGTAACCGCGAGCATAGGGCGCATCGCCTACGATGACGCACTTGAGGTCGGTATCGAGCCCGCGAAATGCCTCGACGAGATGATGCGCTCCATTCTCAGGCACCAACCGTCCCACGAACAGCACATATCCCCCCGGCTCAAGCCCATAGGTGGCCAGCGTCTCGCCAGGAGGCACGGGCTCCACCTCGGAACCATAGACAATCACCGGGGGCACGTGGCCGTAGCGATCGCGGTAGTAGGCCTGCACCGTCTCCGAGTCGGTCAGAAAGGCGTTCGGCAGCTTGGTGGCCAAGTACTCGGACAGCTTGATATAGGCCTTGGCGGGACCGGGCCACTTTTCGCGCTTCCAGTCCAGGCCGTCCACGTTGATCACGGTACGCGTGCCGACAAGACGTGGTATGAAGGTGGTGAGGCTGTTCCCAACGATGAAATAGAGCGCGACGTCATACCGCTGGCCGAGAGCGTGCAACGAAGACAGGAACGAGTGGATCATGGTGTCCAGGTACTTGTTGCGGATGGTTGGCAGCTTGACGAGTCGCATGCCCTTGTACGTGTCACCCGCATAGGTGATATGGTGAGCGCGGCAGTAGACTGTGACCTCATGTCCACGCAACACCAGGCGCTGCCCGAGCTGCTCCACACACGTCTCGAACCCACTGTAGCTAGCGGGCACACCTCTCGTACCCAGCAGCGCGATTCTCACCTGTTCCTCGCTTCTACGCTCGTTCAAGCGCCCGACGGTAGCACGCGACCGTCGCGTCGGCCGTCCGATCCCACCCAAGCTCCGATGCCCTCGCGATACCTTGCTTGCGCAGAGCCTTGGCCCTTGCGGCATCGCCCAGCACCGTTCGCATACCTTCCGCCATGGCCGACACGTCGAGAGGATCGACCAGCATCGCCGCGTCGCCAGCGACTTCGGGCAAGCTGGTCGCATCGGAAGCCATCACCGGAGCACCACAGGCCATGGCCTCCAAGATAGGCAATCCAAAACCCTCATAGAGCGACGGATAGCAAAACAGCGCCGCACCGGTGTAGAGCGCCACGAGATCCTGAACCCTCACATATCCCGTGAACCGCACCGCGCCTTCCAACCCCAGAACCTCCACAGCCTGGACGACTCTCGACGCCTTCCACTGGGCCTGGCCTGCCACGACAAGCCGCACTCGAGGCGCGATCTCGGCCTGGGCAAACGCTTGCACCAGCCTGATCAGGTTCTTCCGAGGCTGAAGATTGCCCACAGCCAGGACATAGGGCTGACAGATACCAAGCCGGCGCAACGCCTCCGTGACCTTTGGCGCAGGCAACGGCCGAAAGACCGGGTCTGCGGCCTCAAGCGTGACATGAACGCGGTCTTCAAGATTCGGGTAGAAATGCACGATCTCTGAGCGCGCGTGCTGCGACACCGTGATCACAGCCGCCGCTCGAAAAAGTGTCCACGGGAGCAATGTGGCAAAGAGCAGCCTTTCGCGCGGCGAGAAAAAGCGTGGAAACCGGCGAAACGAGACATCGTGCACCGTAACCACCAAGGGACGAGCAGGTGCCGGGGGCCCTACATAGGTCACGTGCATCAAGTCGGCGCGATGATCACGGGCCAGGCGGTTGAGGCCGCTAGCCAGCCGCCTCACGTCGGCTGTGCCTGGAAGCGTAGCCGGCGTCACGCCCAGCGACTGGGCCAGGTCGACTCTGTCCGGTAGCACAGCGGCAATGG
>CAYOBT010000311.1:0-3838 GCA_964402205.1 uncultured Anaerolineales bacterium | reverse complement strand
CGTCGGCGCATCGGTATGGAATACCCCCACAACCCTGCGCATGGTTGAAAGCGTTCCATCCCCCTTCTTTGGCGTGGACATGGATCCGTCTCACCTCTGGCGCGGAGGCGAAGAGCCGGCAGACTCGGTGTCAGCCGTCATCGACCATATCAAGCACATCCACATCCGCGACTGCCCGGGAGAACGTGGCGAGGGCGGTCGCCCCGGCACGCCGCACGAACAGGCCAACGGCCGCGGTTCGGTGGATCTCGTGCGCTACATCCGTGCGCTGCACGAGGGCGGCTACGAGGGACCCGTGGACCTCGAGGTCATTGGCGCCAAGGATTACACCTTGGAGCAGTGCTGCGTCATCGCCGCCGAAGCGCGCGGCCACATGCAAGCCTCGCTCCAGGCCTGCGGCGCGCGCTAGTCATCAGAAAGAGGGGCCACAAGGAGGCTTTCCCTTGTGGCCCCTTTGCACATCGCAACGACGGCTACCGTAGCCATTCGGCCACGTCCGGCGCATAGCGCTCGAGATCGTCGCGCAGCTTGAAGAGGGCCACATCGCGCGCTTTGGCCTCCAGCATGATGTCAAAAGCGCCTGCATGCCGTGATTCGCGCATGAAGCGAGCGAATACAAAGGGGTCCACGAAATCAGCGTGCTCGGTCCACGTAGGCAACTTTAGCCGGCCATCGCCGAGCGTCTTGAGCTCAGTCCGAGGCGTCGCATAGTGGATCTTGGGCACCACTCCCACAGGCCATGTCTGCACGGCGTAGGCAAGGGCCTCTTGAAGGGGCACTCCCTCGGGATTGTGCACGTGATGGTGTAGGACATCCAACACCAGCGGAATGCCGCATCTCTGGTGCGCTCGCTTGACCTGAGCTAGGCTATAACGATGGTCATCGTTCTCCAGCGCCAATCGCGCCCGCACCCCCCTTGGCAAGGTCGCCACCCTCCGCACGAACCGCTCCAAAGAAGGCTCCAGCCCATCGTACACGCCGCCCACATGCAGCACGATCACGGCCTCTGGCCCAAGCCCCATAGCGTCCAGCAGAGCGGCCTGTGCCTCTAGTGTGCGACGCGATCGCTCGGCAAGCTCCTCGCTGGGCGAGCTCAGGATCACGTCGCCGTACGGATGGAAAGACAGGCGGATATCCCAGGAGCGTGCCAGTTCGCCGCATAGCGCCACCTCATGGCTCGCCTCCGCCAGCTGCCGGGCAGTGGCTGCCGCGTCCGAGACGTTCGGCGCCAGACCGGGGTGCATCCGATACATGGAGCATCGCTTGCGGCGAAGGTAGTGGAGAATGTCGCGCAGGCACATCATGCTGGCTGACAGATCGCCCCTCTGGCGGGGATCGTACGATGACAAGCCGGATGCGCCCAGAATCCGAATGGAGAAGCCAAGTCGCACGTATATCTCCTAGCAGTTGGCCGGGCGCTAGATGCGTCGGCAGCTATCTTTTCAGAGGGACGTTTCGATGGTAGAATGTGTTATCGTAATGTGATCATCTGTGGTGGCTACCGCCAGCCGCTGCTTACATCCAGACCCTTGGACAATGAACCTCGGAGGATACTGTGAAACCGAGATTGCCGAAAAACGCGTTTGTCTATCTGCTGATACTCGCTGCTAGTATCGCCCTGTTCTACAGCTTTCTCGCGCCCAGCGATGCGGTGCAAGAGATCTCGCTGAACAAGGTAGCCGAATACATCAAGCAAGGCAAAGTCGAGACGCTCACCCTGAGCACTGACGGCATTGTCACGCTGACCCTTCGCAACGATGGCGATCGGTACCGCTATACCAGCCGCAAAGAGCCAAGCATCGGCTTTGGCGAAACGATGGCCACGTTTGGCGTAACCCCGGAGCACATGGAGACCATCGAGGAGTTCAATGGTCCCAAGCCCACCTTTATGGAAACGTGGGGCGTGCTGCTGGCCAACTTTGTGCCGTTCATCCTCATCGGCGTGTTCCTTCTGTTCATGCTGCGTCAGGCGCAATCGGGCAACAACCAGGCCATGTCGTTCGGCAAGAGCCGTGCGCGCATGGTGACGGGGGATCGCCCGAGCACCACATTCGAGGACGTAGCCGGCGCCGAGGAAGCCAAGCAGGAACTCCAAGAGGTCGTCGAGTTCCTCAAGGATCCAGACAAGTTCACCACCTTGGGCGCCCGCATACCCAAGGGCGTGCTGCTGGTAGGCGCGCCCGGCACTGGCAAGACCCTGATGGCCCGGGCAGTCGCGGGCGAGGCCGGCGTCCCGTTCTTTAGCATCAGCGGATCCGAGTTCGTAGAGATGTTCGTCGGCGTGGGCGCTAGCCGCGTCCGCGACCTGTTCGATCAAGCCAAACGCAACAGTCCCTGCATCGTGTTCGTGGATGAGATCGATGCCGTAGGCCGTCAGCGAGGCACAGGCTTGGGCGGCAGCCACGACGAGCGCGAGCAGACGCTCAACCAGATCCTCGTCGAGATGGATGGCTTTGACACCGATACCAAGGTCATCATCATAGCGGCCACCAACCGGCCCGATATCCTGGATCCCGCTCTCCTGAGGCCTGGGCGCTTTGACCGACGGGTCGTGCTGGACAAGCCTGATTGGCGCGGCCGCGAGGCCATCCTCGAAGTGCACGTCCGCGGCAAGCCGTTGGCGCCCGATGTAGATCTGACCACGTTGGCCAAGCAGACACCCGGCTTTACCGGTGCCGATATCGAGAACCTCGTCAACGAGGCAGCCATTCTTGCCGCGCGTCGCAACAAGCGAATGATCGGCAGTCCCGAGCTTCAGGAGGCCGTGGAGCGCGTCGTCGCAGGACCGGAGCGTCGCAGCCGCATCATGACAGACGAAGAAAAGCAGTTGGTGGCCTACCACGAGGCAGGGCACGCTCTCGTGGGATGCCTCCTCGAGAACACCGATCCCATCCACAAGGTGTCCATCATCGCCCGTGGCATGGCGAAAGGTCTCACCTGGAGCTTGCCCGAAGATGACCGCGAGATGGAGACCAAGAGCAAACTCGAGGACGAGCTCGCCATGGCACTGGGAGGTAGGGCTGCCGAGGCACTCGTGTTCGATGATATCTCTAGCGGAGCCAGCAGCGACTTGCGCAAGGTCACCGAGATCGCCCGAAACATGATCAAGCAGTGGGCCATGTCGGACACATTGGGACAGCGCACCTTTGGCCAGAAAGAAGAGCTAGTGTTTCTTGGCCGCGAGATCGCCGAGCAACGCGACTACTCGGAAGAGATGGCCGCCGCCATTGACCACGAGATGAAAGCGCTCGTGGATCGCGCCTACAATCGCGCCAAGGAGATCATCCAGAATCGCCGCACCAAGCTCGATGAGATCGTGGAAGCGCTCCTTGAAAAGGAGACCATCGACGGCGACGAGCTTCGAGCCATCCTGGACCAGAGCGTGGAAAAGCAGCCCGCTCTGAGCGGCGTCTAGAGACGGGGCATCTGCGCATGTCCCACGATGTGACAGAGCGTCTGCACGTTGGCCTGACAGGTGAACGTCAGACGCTCGTCGAGCCAGAGGATACGGCTCTGCGTTGGGGCAGCGGCGGCGTTGAGGTGCTCTCAACGCCCCAGTTGGTGGCCCTTCTCGAGTCCGTTGCTCTGAGCGTCGTCGATCCTCTACTGCCCGACGGCTGGATCACGGTCGGGACGCGCGTGGATATCAGGCACCTATCGCCAACCCCCATAGGCATGGGCATCCGCGCCCGGGCCGTTCTCACCGCCATCGAGGGACGGCGACTCACCTTTGACGTGACAGCCCAGGATCAAGCTGGCATCCTGGCTCGAGGCACCCACGAACGGGTCGCCGTGAACCGCCGCGCCTTCGCCGAACACGCAGCTCGCAAGCTAGACA
>CAYOBT010000310.1:0-3849 GCA_964402205.1 uncultured Anaerolineales bacterium | reverse complement strand
TTCCAGACGATGCCGAAGCCATCCTGCCAAAAACCGGGGTGGATCTCCTCAAAGAAGCCGTCCTCGACGCCGGCGAGATGATTGCCTACGCTATCGAGAAACTGCTCATCGCCATAGTAGGCGACCATCTTGGCGTGGGCATCGAGCGTCAGGTCAAGCTGCCACGGTGTGACGTCGGGCTGCTCGTGCGCCAGCGCCATCAGAACGCGATCGCGGCGGTTCATAGAAATCTCCTCATGCGCAGTGTGCCTGGCCCGGATACTAGCCACCGGCTTTGGGTGCGTCAAGCTGAATGGCGAGCATCGGCCGAGCTTTTGACATAGGCAGGCTTCTATGTTAGCATCCATGCGTTCGCAGCAAGGATACGAGCTTTCTCATCATGAGGGGCGGAGGGACCGGCCCGACGAAGCCCCGGCAACCTGGCGGACGCGTGCGTGCGTCCCCTGTGGTGCCAAGTCCGGCAGGCGCGACGGGCGCCTGGAAGATGAGAAGCATGGCAAGGCGTCTCCCGTCGGGGAGGCGCCCTTTTTTGGGCTCATCGGCGGCGTCCGAACACGCCGAACGATCTCACGTTAGTAGATGATGGTAGGCGCTCGCAATGCCCGTCTTTGCCCCACAGTGGCTCCCGATCTCTCTCGGCGGACTGCCCTACGTCAGCGCAGAGATCGCCTGGGATAGCGTCCTTCGGCACACGCACGCCATCCCAGCCTGGCCACAGCTGCCTCGTCGATCACCCTTGGAGGGGATGTACGCCCAGTTCTCTGAGCGCTTCCCTGGCGTCGTCCTGGACGACGGCGGCCTACGGGTGCGCGACGGAGCGGACATCGAGCGATCCCTTCAGCAGCTCTACCTCGCCTATCTCGAGAATGATCTCTCGTACGGGGCTATCAGCTCCGACTATGCCAACGGCCTAGCCGCCTTGCTCCAAGGCAAGGTAGCCGTGCCGGATGACGTCGTCGCCCTCAAGGGGCAGGTTACGGGACCGATCAGCTGGGGGCTCTCGGTGATCGACGCCCAGCAGCAGCCCATCCTCCATGATCGCGTCCTCGGCGACGCCGTCAGCAAGCACGTCGCCCTCAAGGCAGCCTGGCAAGAGCAGCAGCTCCGGCGCCGCCATCCACAGACCGTCCTGTTCATCGATGAGCCCTACTTGGCTTCTTTGGGCTCTACGTTCGTGCGGCTCAGTCGCGACCAAGTGGCGAGCATGCTGGAAGAGGTGCTTCACGCGATCAGCGGTACCAAGGGCATCCACTGCTGCGGAGACACGGACTGGGACCTAGTCTTGGGTGCTTCGACGGATATCCTCAGTTTCGACGCCTATGACTATGCCTCTCGCCTAGCAGAACACGCGCCTGAGGTGGCTGCCTTCCTCGAACGTGGCGGCATCCTAGCTTGGGGGATCGTTCCCGCCGGGACTGCGGCACGCTCGGAGACGGTCGACACGCTCTTGCGGCGCTTGAGCGACGCCGTCGAAACGCTGGTCGAGCGAGGCGTTGCGCTGGAGGCCATCCAGCGCAACGCTCTCGTGTCGCCATCCTGCAGCCTCGGTCGCCTACAGCCAGAGTTGGCCGAGCGCATCCTAGAGCTGACACAGGGCGTATCACGGGCCATGCGGCGCCGCTTGGGCCTTCTGGCCGCCTCAGCAACCACGCCTTCCTAGGCAAAGGAGATCGTCTTGGGCATTCTGGTCGTGGGATCGATCGGGCTTGACAACGTAGCTACTCCCTTTGGACAGCGCACCGACGTTCTGGGCGGATCCTGCACGTATTTCGGTACCGCCGCAAGCATCTATGACAAGGTAGCCGTCGTGGGCGTCGTCGGTTCAGACTTTCCGCAAGAGCACATCGCCTTTCTGCAAACCAGGCAGATCGATTTGCGCGGCCTCAAGGTGGTGGAAGGCAAGACGTTCCGTTGGAGCGGCTGCTATGGCCAGGACCTTGATGTGGCCAAGACCCTCGAGACCCAGCTCAACGTCTTTGCAGGATTTCGCCCTGACATCCCAGAAGACCTCCGCGAGATTCCCTATGTCTTTCTCGCCAATATTGACCCCGATCTCCAGCTAGCCGTTCTAGAGCAAGTGAGCTCGCCGCGCTTGGTGGCACTCGACTCGATGAACTACTGGATCACCTCCAAGAGAGAGCGCTTGGCGGAAGCCATGGCGCATGTCGATCTGGTGCTTGTGAACGAAGACGAGGCTCGCATGTTCACGGGAGAGGGGAACCTGATCTCGGCAGCAGAGTCGATCCTCGCTCTCGGGCCCCACGCGGTCGTCGTCAAAAAGGGCCAACACGGCGCGATGCTGCTAACCCGCGATGGCGATCTTCCGCGGCGCGCCTTCTCTGTGCCAGCTTACCCCCTGGCATCCGTGGTAGATCCGACCGGCGCCGGCGACACATTTGCCGGCGGCCTTGTGGGCCATCTGGCGCGCACGGGTGACCTCACGCTGGGTGGTCTTCGGCGGGCGGTCGTTCACGGCGCCGTAGTCGCATCCTTCACGGTTCAGGGCTTTTCGATCGACGCCTTGCGCGATCTCACCATGGAGGATGTCGATCAGCGATATGCCGACATGCTCTGTCTTACCCATTTCGATATCCCATCACCCGACCTTTGCCGGCCGTACGAGCAGAGCATCACCTAGCATCATGCAAGCCTCAAGCTGCAGAAAGGATCTGACATGACTGTTCCACACGACGTCAAGGACCTCGGCCTAGCACCCGAAGGTCTGCGTCGCATCGCCTGGGCCGATCGCGAGATGCCCGTTCTTGCCATGGTTCGTGAGCGATTCCGCCAAGAGAAACCGCTCGAGGGGCTTCGCCTAGCAGCCTGTCTGCACGTCACCACCGAGACGGCCAACCTGATGCGCACCTTGAAAGCAGGTGGCGCGGAAGTGGCTCTCTGCGCGTCCAACCCCCTTTCTACACAAGACGACGTAGCGGCAGCCCTCGTCGCCGAGTTCGACATCCCCGTCTTTGCCATCAAGGGCGAGGACAACGACACCTACTACCGTCACATCGACCAGGTGCTCGACTTTCACCCACAGGTGAGCATGGACGACGGCGCCGACGTCGTCTCCACGCTGCACAGCTCGCGGCGTGAGCTCTTGCCCAATGTGCTCGGCGGCACCGAGGAGACCACGACGGGCGTCATCCGCCTGCGCGCCCTCCAGGATCAAGGCAAACTGGCCTACCCTATCATCGCCGTCAACGATGCCAATACCAAGCATCTGTTCGATAACCGCTATGGCACTGGCCAGAGCACCATCGATGGAATCCTGCGAGCGACCAATACGCTGTTGGCCGGCAAGACCTTTGTGGTGGCCGGCTATGGCTGGTGCAGTCGCGGGATCGCCATGCGGGCACGTGGCATGGGGGCTCACGTTGTTGTTACCGAGGTAGATGCGCTACGTGCTCTCGAGGCCGTCATGGATGGATACCGTGTCATGCCTATGCTAGAGGCCGCGGCCATCGGCCACATCTTTGTCACGTCCACCGGCGACAAGAACGTGATCGACCGGAAGCACTTTGAGGTCATGCGAGATGGCGCCATGATCGCAAACTCGGGCCATTTCAACGTCGAGCTGAACCTGGAAACGCTGGCCGAGATGTCCACCGAGGTCACCGAGCCACGCACGTCGGTGCAGCAGTACCATCTGAGCGACGGACGCGTCATCAACGTCCTTGGCGAAGGACGTCTCGTCAACCTAGCCGCCGCGGAGGGACACCCGTCAGCCGTGATGGACATGTCCTTTGCCAACCAAGCCCTCTCCGCCGAGCACATCTTGAAACACCACGAAACCATGGAAAATGCCGTGTACTCGGTACCGGCGGACATCGACGAGAATATCGCGCG
>CAYOBT010000309.1:0-3858 GCA_964402205.1 uncultured Anaerolineales bacterium | reverse complement strand
AAGTTCATCTCGGCTGACGGCGGCTTCAAGCGAGTTGTCTGGATGTCCAGCATCCTCAAGGAAACCATGGCCGAGGAGCTGCAGGAGGTCTGTGAGCGCGAGGGCGATCCCGACTTGCTCGACAGGATCGCCGACGAGCGAAGCGTCATCACTGTGGAAGAGCTACTGCCGTTCCTCGAGGAGAGAGAGCATCCTGCCTTGATGATGGATCCGATCTTCTAGCGATTGGGGCGACCATGAGAGGAGGCCTTGCATGGCACTCGCGATGCCAAACGTCAGAGAAACGTGGAGGGGCGCTGTCTTGGAGATCACCCTAGGCGCCACGCGCGAGCAGGGCGGCACGCGCACCAAGACCGTAACGGTAGGCGGCGAGACAGCCTTGCCATTCGCTCACTTTGAGGGGGCGATGCCGCATCGTCCGGTGGTGGCGGTTGAGGTCATGGACAGGATGCCGGACGAGTGGCCTCCCCCGCTACTCGATGCTTGGCGTGACGTGCTTCGGGATCCCGCCGCCTGGGCGGCCAAAGCCGAAGAGCTGGGTGCCGGTCTGATCTATCTGATCCTTGACAGCGCCCACCCCGAGCGAGGCGACACTGGCCCCGATCAGGCAAGGGCGGTGGTTCGGGCGGTCCTGGATGCCACGGGCTTGCCGCTGATGATCATCGGGCCAGGTCAGGCAGAGAAGGACAACGAGGTGCTCGTGGCGGCTGCCGAAGAGGCCGCGGGCGAACGGATCGCGCTCGGCAACTGCGAGGACAAGAACTATCGTACCATCGTCGCGGCTGCGCTTGCCAGCGACCATCTGGTGGTTGCGTGCACGCCTATCGATGTAAACCTGGCAAAGCAGCTCAACGTGCTCATCACCGACATGCGGTTGGACCTCGATCGCATCGTGATGGACCCGACGACCGGCGCTTTGGGCTATGGCATCGAGTACACCTACTCGGTGATGGAGCGCTTGCGTATTGCGGCGCTCTCTGGCGACAAGGTCCTTCAGCTTCCCATGGTCGTGACGGCAGGCTATGAAGCCTGGCGAGCAAAAGAGACGCGTACCGACGAGGGTGTTCCCTCGGGCTGGGGCGATTGGGAGCGTCGAGCCGTGCTGTGGGAGGCGAATACGGCGACCACTCTTCTTCAGTCTGGCGCCGACATCGTGACCATGCGTCATCCGAGGGCTATCGTGTTGATCGAGCGCGCCATTGACGAGTTGATGGAGCCGCCGTCCTAGCAACGAGGTGGTTCTGTGGTTCAGAGCAACTGCTAGCATAGTCGGTCAGGCTAACCCTGCCAGCTTGAGCAAAGGAGCGACACCATGGCACTGAGTGGCTTGGCGATCTACAAGCTGCTACCAAAGACCAACTGCAAAGAGTGCGGATTCCCAACCTGCCTGGCGTTTGCCATGAAGCTGGCGGCGCTTCAGGTGGACCTCGCCGACTGCCCCTACGTTTCTGACGAGGCCAAACAGCAACTCGCGGGGGCCTCGGCGCCTCCCATCCGCCTCATCACGGTGGGCAATGAGCATCGCAAGATCGAGGTGGGCAACGAGACGGTCATGTACCGTCACGAGAAGACGTTCTACCACCAGCCCGGATTCTTTTACCGTTTGGACGCGGGGCTGGACGATGAGGCCTTCCGCGAACGACTGCAGGCCATCGTCGGGTACGAGGTTGAGCGCGTCGGGCAAGAGCTGGCCCCCGAGGGGGTTGCCCTCGCCGATGGCGATGTCTCCGCCGATGTCTATGCCAAGCGGGCCAAGCAGGCCTCTGCGGCGGGGGCTCTGGTGATCCTACTCACCACCGACCCTGACGAGGCCGACGCTGCCTGCGCCGAGATGGGGGGCTCCAAGCCGCTCATCTATGCGGCAACGCCCGACAACTGGGAGCAGATGGCCGCCGTGGCTGCCAAGCATGAAGTGCCTCTGGCGGTTCGAGGGAGCGGCGACCTCGACGAGCTCGCCGAGCTGGCCAAACAGATCGCGGGCAAGGGTGCGGAGGACCTGGTTCTCGATCCTGGGACGCGAGGCTGGGCGGCGACGCTCGAAGACCTGACGCGTGCGCGCCGTGCAGCCATCCGCAAGGGGTTCCGCGCCCTGGGGTACCCCGTCATCACCTTCCCTGGTGAAGGGGCCAACGGCCCAGAGGAGGAGGCCCTCTTGGCCGCGCAGCACGTGGCCAAGTACGCGGGCTTTGTCGTCATGGATCACTTTGATCCAGCTGCCCTCTATACGCTGCTAACGCTTCGGCAGAACATCTACACGGACCCGCAAAAGCCGATCCAGGTGAGCCCCGGGCTCTATCCCGTTGGTGATCCGACGCCAGAGTCGCCGTTGTTGGTGACCACCAACTTCTCGCTGACCTATTTCTCGGTGGCGGGTGAGGTCGAGGGCAGTGGCATCCCGGCATGGTTGCTCATTGCTGATGCGGAGGGCATGTCTGTGCTCACGGCGTGGGCTGCGGGCAAGTTCGACGCCGATAGCATCGCCAAGGCGGTCAAGACGATGGGCGTTCTAGACAAGGTGTCGCATCGCCGCATCGTGATCCCCGGATTTGTGGCGACCATTTCGGGGGAGCTGGAGGAGGAGCTGCCCGATTGGGAGATCCTGGTAGGGCCTCGCGAATCCATCGGCATCCCTGGATACCTCAAACAGCTCACGACGGCATAGAGAGGATCCTGGCCAGAGACAGCGAGGCAAACGCCTGCGAAGGAGGCATCATCGACAGACAGTGTCGTGTGACCATCGAGCCGGGAGGGCACCTGGTCAGCGTGTCCGCCGGGTCATTGCTGCATGACGCGCTCGAGCAGGCCGGCGTGCGGCTCACGTTGCCCTGTGGCGGTCAGGGGAGATGTGGGCGCTGCATCGTCGTGGTACAAGAAGGTAGCGTGCGCCGCCGCTCGACGGCCAGGCTAACCGAGGATGAGATCGCGCGCGGGTTCGCGCTTGCGTGCCAGACGGTGGTTCTCAGCGATGTCGCCGTGTGGGTGCCTCCTGAAGTAGAGGAGCTGGAACGGGCAGAGAGCGCGACACGTCCCGCCAAAGAGGCGCCTGATGTCATGGTATGCGGGCACGAGGCGGAGCCGTGGGTGACGCAGTACGAGCTGGAGATCACGCCGCCCTCTTTGAGTGACAACACGCCTGATCTGGAGCGTCTGCAGCGCGAGTTGGCCTTGCAGTACGACCTGCGCGATCTGGCGCCGACGTCTGCGCCCGGGACGGTGTTGAGAGTGTTGCGTGAGCTTCCTGCCGTTCTGCGCGACGCCCAGTGGCATGTCGTTGCGTCGGTGGAGCACCCCGCATCGGGTCCCCCTAGGCTTGTGGGCGTGGACCCGGCGGCTGCGCCCGCTCCTGCGCTGGGTCTTGCCATCGACATCGGTACCACTAGCGTGGTGATCTACCTTGGTGACCTCGCTACGCGAGAGCTTGTGGGCAACGCTTCTGCATACAACGGTCAGATTGCTTGTGGCGACGACATCATCTCGCGGATCATCTATGCCAAGGAACCGGCGCGCCAGCGGGAGCTTCAGGAGCGCGTCCTCGCAACGATCAACGGCCTGATCGACGAGATGATGGTGAACGCCTCGGCGCGGGGCGAGCCCCTATCGCCCGAGCAGATCCGTCGTGTGACGGTGGCTGGCAACACGACCATGTTGCAGCTCTTCCTTGGGATTGACCCGCGCTACATCAGGCTCGAACCTTATGTCCCTGCTGCCGGTCGCTATGTGCCCATCCAGGCGCGCGAACTTGGCTTGCACACGAACCCCGATGCGTTTGTGGATTGCCTGCCCGTTGTCGGGGCCTATGTTGGGGCGGACATCACGGCGGGGGCCGTGCGGGCGGGGCTCCACGCGGAAGAGGCCATC
>CAYOBT010000308.1:0-3867 GCA_964402205.1 uncultured Anaerolineales bacterium | reverse complement strand
GGGCGCTGCGAGGCGTGCCGCGGCGACGGCATCATCAAGATCGAGATGCAGTTCCTGCCCGATGTGTATGTGCGGTGCGATGTCTGCCATGGCAAGCGCTATAACCGCGAGACCCTGGAGATCCGCTACAAAGGAAAGACCATCGCCGAAGTCCTCGACATGACCGTTGAGGAAGCGCTTGGCTTCTTTGCCAACATCCCGGCCATTCGGAAGCGTCTCAAGACCTTGCACGACGTTGGCCTTGGCTACATCCGGCTCGGGCAGCCAGCGACGACGCTCTCTGGCGGCGAGGCCCAGCGTGTCAAACTCGCACGCGAGCTCGCCCGGCGGGCCACTGGCAACACCATGTACATTCTGGACGAGCCGACGGTTGGCCTACACGCCGCCGACGTGAAACGGCTGCTGCAAGTCCTCTCGCGGCTAGTCGATGCAGGGAACACCGTCGTGGTCATCGAACACAACCTGGATGTCATCAAGTCGGCTGACTGGATCATCGATCTGGGGCCAGAAGGAGGCGATGCTGGCGGCAAGATCATCGCCGAAGGGACGCCCGAGCAGATAGCAGCGATGGCCCAGTCCTACACGGGGCAGTGGCTACGCCCTGTGCTTCAGGGAGCCGAGAGGCCGATCCGTGACCTCCTCCCCTCCACGGAGCCTGTGTAGATGGGCACACGCGCTCCGCGATACTATCTGTGGAACATCGGCTGCCAGATGAACCAAGCCGACGCCGTGCGCATAGCCGAGGGGCTCGAGAGCCTGGGATATGAACGCTGTGAACGCGCCCGAGACGCCGATCTAGCCATCCTCAACACCTGCGTAGTGCGCCAGAGCGCCGAGAACAAGGTGATCGGCCGTCTCACCTCGTTGTCCTCCTTCAAAGGCCGGAACGGCGAACGCGCCCTTCTCGTGATGGGGTGCTTTGTCCATGACCTTGACACGCAGCAGGAACGCTATCCGTATGTGGATGCCTTCATCCGGCCCTCCGACGTCGACGGGGTGCTGCGTTTCGGTCGAAAGTGGGTAGAGCAGAGGGACGATCTGTCCACTCAGACACGGCCTCTCAGCAGCGTGGACGTCACCGAGATGGTGCCAATCAGCTACGGGTGCGACCATCACTGCACGTACTGCATCGTCACGCTAAGGCGTGGAGCTCAGCGCAGCCGACCCATCGCCGATGTCCACAAAGAGGTCCGCGACCTCGTTGCTCGCGGCGCGAGAGAGATCACCCTTCTTGGCCAGAATGTCGACGCATACGGCACCGATTTCCAGGCCGGGCCAGATCTCGCCGACCTGCTGATTGCGATTCACGACACGCCGGGCCTCGAGAGGCTTCGGTTTCTTACGTCGCACCCGCGGGACATGACCCAACGGATCATCGACACAGCCGCCTCGCTCCCACGGGTCTGCCACGCTTGGGAGCTACCAGTCCAGTCTGGCAATGATCACGTGCTACGGCGCATGAGGCGTGGCTATGCCGCCGATCGGTTCCGCGATCTGATCCGTCGCATTCGCAAGGCCACGCCCAACTGTGCCATCAACACGGACGTGATCGTAGGATTCCCTGGCGAGACGGAAGAGCAGTTCGCTGATACGCTAGAGCTCCTCGCCGAGGCACGCTTTGATGTGATTCACGTTGCCGCCTACTCGCCCCGGCCAGGCACGCCGGCAGCCTCTTGGCCAGACGACGTCCCGCCCGAAGAAAAGGAGCGACGACGCCAAGCGGTCGAGGAGCTTCAGACCGAGATCGCCGGTGAGATCAACGCGTCGCTACTAGGGACCGCTCAGGAGATCCTGGTGGACGGCAAGCAGCGGGGACGCTGGCGGGGTCGCACTCGCACCAACAAGCTAGTCTTCTTTGAAGCCGAGGGCGCCTGGTATGGCAAACTCGTGCAGGCCCGCATCACCTGGACAGGCCCGTGGAGCATGTTGGCAACGCCCATCGGCTACATTTCGGAAGTGAACTAGGCACATCGCCTCAGGCGCGGTCCGCGTCCCCGTGACCCCGGAATACCAGCCGAAGCGGAGAGCCCCGATACGCGCAATAGGCGCGGATACGATTCTCAAGGAACCGGCGATAGGCAAAGTGAACCAGGCGGACGTCGTTCACAAAGATAACGATGGTTGGCGGTCTGACCCCCACCTGCGTCCCATAGTAGAGCCGTAGCTTTTTCCCCCACTTGGTCGGGGGCGAGTGCCTCGCCGTCGCGTCCCGCAGAATGTGGTTAATCTCCGCTGTGGTCAGTCTCTTCCCAGCCTCTTCCCAGATCTCCAGCGCAAGTGGAAGAACTTTCTGCACGCGCTGACCCGTGAGCGCCGACACGAACAGGATCGGCACATAGTCCATGAACCTCAGCTCATCCAGGACGTACTGCTCGTACTGCGCCATGGTATGCGTGTCCTTGATGACCAAATCCCACTTGTTGACCAGGACGATGACACTCTTGGCAGCCTCCAGCACATGGCCCGCAACGTGCGTATCCTGAGCACGGACCCCTTGACTAGCGTCGATCATCAGCAGCACGACATCGGCGCGGTTGATCGCACGCATCGCTCGCAGTACGCTGTATCGCTCCACGCCTGGTTCCACGCGTCCGCGGCGCCGAATACCCGCCGTGTCGATCAATACGAGGTCTTGATTCCCATACCGCAGTCTCGTATCGATGGCATCCCGGGTTGTACCAGCCTGGGGGCTGACGATGACACGCTCCTGCCCGAGGAGACGGTTCAGCAGGCTGGACTTGCCCACGTTGGTGCGACCGACAATGGCAAGGTGCACCACATCCTCGTCAAGGCTCTCGTCGCCAGTCGCCGGCGGGAGGGCCTCCACCACGGCGTCTAGGAGGTCACCGGTGCCACGTCCGCTGTTGGCGGCAATCGGATAGGGCTCGCCCAGCCCAAGCGCGTAGAACTCGGCGACGCCTAGCTCTCGGTCGGCGTTGTCAGCCTTGTTGACAGCAACGACTACCGGTTTTTGCGAACGCCGCAGCAAGTCGGCGATCTCATACTCTGACCCCGCCACACCGGTCGTAACATCGACCACGAGCAGCACGACGTCGGCCTCTTCGATGGCCAGCTCGGCTTGGGCATGCACCTTGGCCGCGATCTCATCGCCTGGATACAGATCCAGGCCGCCCGTATCGACAAGCACAAAGGTGCGCCCGTTCCACGCTACGTCATCGTACAGACGATCACGCGTGGTACCAGGCCGATCCTCGACGATGGCCCGACGCGTGCCCAGAAGACGGTTGAACAACGTGGACTTGCCCACATTGGGGCGACCCACGATGGCTACAAAAGGTTTGGTCTGCGGCATGGTCGAATGCCCCGTTCTTTCACAATGAGACGCACGTCGCGCTAGCGAGGAGTGGAGGTCGGCGTAGGCGTGAGTGTGGGAACCAGCGTCGCCGTCGGCACCGGCGTAGCCGTAGGCGTGGCCGTCGGTGTGGGCGTCAGTGTCGGCTCTGGCGTTGGGGTCGGCACAGGCCGCAGAGTGACCTCCACAAACGTCGGCGCAACATTGTTGATGACAAGGTCGGCAAGGCGTGGATTCTGCTCCACGGCAATGGCCACCTCCACTAGCAGCTGGTGCGTGCCCGGACCAAGCCCTCCTACATCGGCAAAGGCTTGCACCAGTTCGGTCTGCAACTCGTCAAGGATCACCGCAGGCCCAGTTAGAATGACGTCCACAGACGAGACAGATAGCTCGGCAATCAGGTCGGGAGAGCGTTTTCGCGTGATGAGCGGCACCTCGAGCGTTGTACCTCCCATCACGGGATCGATCTCCACCGTGATGAGCACTCGCTCCAGGGCCCCTTCCGTCTCTGAGAGCACAGACACGCCCTCTGGCAGATCTAGAGGCAATCTCTC
>CAYOBT010000307.1:0-3909 GCA_964402205.1 uncultured Anaerolineales bacterium | reverse complement strand
GATGGCCTCTTGGACGGTAGGCATCTCTGTCTCGTCACCGACCTCGTCGCCATCCTCGGTGCCATCGGTTTCAGGCGGTGCCTCTCCCTCAGTGGGGATGGCCAGGCGCTGCCCCACAAAGATGAGGTTGACGTTCATGATGTTGTTCCGCTCGGCGATGTCCCAGATGCTGAGCCCGTACTTGGCAGCAATGCTGAGTAGCGACTCGCCAGCAGCCACCACGTGAATGGTAGCCTGTTCCCCCGTCATCTCGGGGATCAGCAACCGTTGGCCCGTGTAGATTAGGTCGGGATCGGCGACACCGTTGGCATCCACCAGCGAGGCCACCGTCACGCCATACTTGCGCGCGATGCTATAGAGCGTATCGCCATAGGCCACCGTGTGGTAGAGCGCGCCTTCATCGGCCACCACCGGCACGCTGATAAAGGCCCCCAGGATCACCACTGCAGCAAGAACCCGAAGCCCACGTAGACGTGCCACGACCCCCTCCCTTCGGAGACACATAGGCCATCCATGACAGAGCGAGTATAGCATTGGGCTGTGCGCCTAGCAAGGCCCAGCGGGCCCATACATGGCCTGCCTCAACGCGGCCTTTTGCCCGCCATCGACCGCTGCAACACAAGCACTACCACCACCAGCAAGACAAGGGTCACTGCTTGCGGCGACGGCTTGCCCAACCCCAGCCACAGTAGCAGGGCAAGACCCCCACCCACGATGACGGCGATGCGTCCCCAGCGGCTCTGCCACACGATCTGCCACCAGGCATAGACACGCTCGAGCCAGCGCGGCTGCAACGTCAAGGCCCGACGGTATTGCGCCACGGCCTCCTCGCGGCGGCCCGTCTTGCCAAGAGCCGATGCATACGCCATGACGGTATGCGCCTCGGGATGGGGCGTCTGCTCCAGAGCGATCGCCAGGGCATCGGCCGCCTCCGCGGGGCGCCCAGCCACGAGGTGCACCCGCCCAAGCGCGCCGCGTGCACGGTAGAAGGCGGGGTTGAGCTCAAGCGCCGCTTCCAGATAAGCGACGGCCTGATCCCAGCGCCTACGACGCGCTGCCATCAACCCCAGGTTGGTATTGGCCAGGCAAACGGCGTGTGGATTGGCATCGGCATACTGTAGCGCATCCTCAGCCTTTGCCCGGGCATCGTCTTCGCGCCCAGCCGTCAAAGCGACGTACGTCTCGGCATGCAGCAGACTGGCATGCTCGCGGCGCTGTTTGGTGTCGTTCGAGAGGGCATCGACCAACTCGTGGGCGCGCTCGATCGCTGCCTCTGCGTCACCAAAGGCGCCTCGATCCGCATAGACCTGCGCAATGACAACCTGTGGCTCGACGGCATCTGGCGCCAGCTCGATCGCCTTCTGAAGGGCATTCAGCGCCTCATCCAGCGCATCTACCAGAAAGTAGAAGAGTCCGGCCACCGCCTGCGACTCGAAACGCTCAGGCTCCAGCTCCAGGCAACGCTCGACCTCGGTTCGGGCTTGGTCTTCCCGTCGCATACGAATGAGGGTGCGAGCTAGTCCATAGTGCCCTTCAAACGCGCCAGCGTCCTCACGAATGGCATCCTGAAACGCCCGCGCCGCCTCATTCAGCTCCAGCCGATGATACGCGTTCCACCCGCGTGCTATGTTGCTGTCTACCGCTGCCGTTGCGTCCATCGCCGCACACTCCTTACCCTGATGGGTTCGCAGTATAGGCGCACAGCGACGTCCCAGCAAGGAGCAACTCCTTGGCACATGATCCGCGCTTGGACCGCCAAGCCTGCCTCCGCTATAATCGAGAGCGGTCGCCGAGATCCTGCGAGCGATACATGATCCCAACCGAAAGGGGGCACGCGTGCTGCGCCCACATCATACCTTCACGGTGGTACCATCTCTGCCAGATGAGCTCAGTCCGCTCCGCAACCTGGCCTTCAACCTATGGTGGACCTGGAATCCGGATGCCATCGCGCTATTCCGTCGTCTCGACGATGAGCTCTGGGAGAGTACGCGGCACAACCCTGTGCTCATATTGGGGACCATTCCCCAATCGAGACTGGAAGATGCTCGGACGGATGATGCGTTTCTCGCGCACATGCGACGCGTGTACAGCGCGTTTGAGGCGTACCTTCAGAGCGAGGAAACCTGGTTCGATCACACGTACGCCCCAACCTTTGGGGAGCTGCGGATCGGCTACTTTTCGATGGAGTTCGGCCTCACCGAGGGCATACCGATCTACTCGGGAGGCCTCGGAGTGCTCTCGGGAGATCATCTCAAATCGTCCAGCGATCTGGGTTTGCCCCTCGTCGGCGTGGGCCTAGCCTACCAGAGAGGCTACTGTCGACAGTACCTCAATGCTGACGGTTGGCAACAAGAGTCATACCCCATCAACGATTTCCACAATATGCCGATGGAACTGATGCGTGACCAGCATGATGATCCCATCACCATCAGTGTTGGCTATCCAGGCCGCGAGGTCAAGGCTAGGATCTGGCGCATCCAGGTCGGGCGCATCCCGCTGTTCCTGCTCGACGCCAACATCCCCGAGAATCGTCCCGACGACCGACAGATCACGAGCCAGCTCTACGGTGGCGATTCGGACATGCGCATCCGCCAGGAGCTCTTGCTAGGAATTGGCGGCGTGCGCGCTCTCCACGCTCTAGGCCTGCCTCCTACAGTCTGCCACATGAACGAGGGGCATTCGGCCTTTTTGGCTCTTGAGCGCATCCGATTGTTGATGGAAAACGACGGGCTGTCGTACGCCGAGGCATCCGAGGTCGCGCGAGCCGGCAACATCTTTACCACACACACGCCCGTTCCGGCCGGCATCGACCTGTTCTCCACCGGCATGATGGAACACTATCTTGGCGACTACTACCGACGCCTAGGCATCTCTCGTGATGAGTTCATGCGCCTTGGTCAGTCGCACAACCCCTCTCCCAACGAGAGCTTTGCCATGGCAGTGCTCGCGATCCGGCTGGCCAACGCGACCAATGGCGTTAGCGAGCTCCACGGTCAAGTTGCCCGCGAGATGTGGCATGATCTCTGGCCTGAGACCCCGGCGGAAGAGGTGCCCATCAGCTCCATCACCAACGGCATCCACCCGCGCTCGTTCATCTCGCAAGATATGGCGGGCGTCTATTCGCGCTACCTTGGCCCGCGTTGGGCCGAGCGGCCCGAGGACGGCAGCGTGTGGCAGTCAGTGGATCGTATCCCGGATGAAGAACTCTGGCGAACCCATGAGCGACGTCGTGAGAGGCTGGTGGCCGTGGCGCGTGGTCGCCTGCGCGACCAGATCGCCCGGCACGGCGGTACGCCCCAAGAGATCGAGGAGGCCAACGAGGTACTCGATCCAGAGGTGCTGACGATCGGGTTCGCACGTCGCTTTGCCACCTACAAGCGCGCGCTTCTCCTCTTTACCGATCCGGAGAGGCTCTCGCGCATTTTGAACGATCCCGAACGCCCCATCCAGATACTGTTCGCGGGCAAGGCTCATCCGCATGACAACCCGGGCAAAGAGTTCATCCGCCAACTCGTTCACTATACACGGCGCGACGAGCTGCGGCGCCGGATCGTCTTCCTAGAGGACTATGATCTGGTGCTGGCGCGCTATCTGGTGCAAGGCGTGGATGTATGGCTCAACACGCCACGCAGCCGTATGGAGGCCAGCGGCACCAGCGGCATGAAGGCTGCCGCCAATGGCGCTCTGAACCTGAGCACGTTTGACGGATGGTGGTGCGAGGGCTATGCGCCGGACCGCGGCTGGTCTATAGGGCACGGTGAAGTCTACCAGGACGACGCGTATGGGGACCATCGGTCATAGATTGGCAGCGCTGGTGGTCGCCGTCAGTGTGGGATTGCCCTGGGCGGCAAGCGCATGGGCCGGCTCGATGCGAGGGCTGGACGACGCGTCGCTGCGCCAGGTCCTGCT
>CAYOBT010000306.1:0-3923 GCA_964402205.1 uncultured Anaerolineales bacterium | reverse complement strand
GCCGAGACGAACAGCGCCGCCATGTTCGCCGACAAACGCCTTGACCTCGGCGGTAGCGTTCTGATAGGTGATGGGGATGAGATCGCCTGCCCACATCTCGCTCAGAGAGTTCCATGCCTCCTGCAAAGCGGGGCGATCGACCATCCTGGCCATCGGGCACGGCGCATCACCTGCCGGCTGGATGACGGTCTGATCTGGGCCACAGAGTACAGCTGCCGTCTCGGCCATGAACGTGACGCCACAGAAGACGATATAGGGGGACGTGGTCTTGGCGGCAATTCGCGATAGCTCCAGCGAGTCGCCGCGATGATCGGAATGGGCGACAATGCCATCTCTCTGGTAATGATGGGCCAAGATGGTGACTCGGGAGCCTAATTGCTCCCTCAGCGTCTCAATCTGCCCGGCGACGCTGGGAGGGTCCTCATCGTGTGCCGTATGTGCGATGGTCATGGTGCTCTCCTGGCCTAGCGTTCCTCATTCGTGACGCAGAGATCAAGGCTAATGTCCATGGCGACCACCGAGTGCGTCAGTGCGCCGACCGAGATAAAGTCAACGCCCGTCTCGGCCACCGAGCGAATCGTATCGAGCGTGATGCCACCCGAGGCCTCGAGCTCAACGGCCTGTGATGCGCGTCGGACAGCCTCATGCATGGTGGCTACGTCCATGTTGTCCAGCATCACGCGATCCACGCCCAGCGCAAGGGCTTCGTCCAACTGAGCAAGGTTCTCGACCTCCACCTCGATCTTGAGGTCCCGAGCTGCTGGATAGGCTCGGGCCTGTGCAACGGCCGCACCAATCCCGCCCGAAGCGAGGATGTGGTTGTCCTTGATGAGCACCATGTCGTACAGGCCGATGCGGTGGTTGGCGCCGCCGCCGAGGCGCACGGCTAGCTTGTCTAGCATGCGCAGCCCGGGCACCGTCTTGCGCGTGTCCAACACGGTTGCGCGCGTGCCGGCGATAGCATCCTGATAGCGCCGGGTCATGCTGGCGATGCCGGACATCCGCTGAAGAAAGTTGAGCGCGACGCGTTCCGCGGTCAGCAGAGCCGGCCCTTTGCCGCTCACCTTTGCGACGATGCTTCCCGCCTCCACGAGGGTGCCGTCCTGCACGAGTTGCTCCAAGACGACGGCAGGGTCAACTTGCCTGAAGACCTCGCGTGCAACGAACAGCCCGGCAACGACCCCTGCCTCTTTGGCCAGCATCTCGCCGGTAAGAAGCGCGTCTGGCTTGATGATGGCTTGGCTGGTCACGTCGCCCGCGCCGATGTCCTCCTGCAGGGCAGTAGCTACCACCCGAGCCAGGTATCCTTCTGGGAGCGACTCGATGGTTTTCCTAGATAGATCGACCACACGTGCTCCTCTTCAAAGCGCTGCCAACCATTCTATAGCTGATACCGTGCCCCGACAAGGCGAGGGAGACACGGCAAAGGCCAGCGCTCGCAGGCGCTGGCCTTTGGAACCGATACGGACTAGTCGCCCTGAACGGGCGTGAGCCAGTTGTGCCGATCTGGTGCCTTGGCCGAGACGATGTCAAAGAAGGCGGATTGGATCTGCGTGGTGATCGGGCCACGCCGACCGGGCCCGATGACGATGCCATCGACGGCGCGGATGGGCGTGATCTCTGCGGCTGTGCCCGAGAAAAAGAGCTCGTCCGCGAGGTAGAGCATCTCTCGGGTGAGCGTCGTCTCGCGCACTTCGTAGCCGAGATCTTTGGCAAGGGTCAGCACGCAATCGCGCGTGATGCCTCCAAGGATCGAGGATGACAGAGGAGTAGTGTACAGCACCCCATCGCGCACGAGGAACAGGTTCTCGCCGCTGCCTTCGCTGACATAGCCAAAGACGTCGAGGGCGATGCCTTCGGCATAGCCGTGCTCGACGGCTTCCATCTTGATGAGCTGCGAGTTGGTATAGTGCCCTCCGGCCTTGACCGAGGCGGGGAACGTGTCCGGCGCCATACGGCGCCACGACGAGACGCCGACCTCTACGCCCTGCTCGAGCGCCTCGGCACCGAGATAGGCTCCCCACTCCCAGGCGGCGATGATGACCTGCACTGGGCACTTGAGCGGGGACACGCCTAGCTCGTTGTAGCCACGAAACACGAGCGGCCGGATGTAGCAAGAGGACAGGTCGTTGGCGCGGATGGTCTCTAGGATAGCATCGGCCAGCGCGTCACGCGTGAAGGGGATGTCCATGCGGTAGACCCGACATGAGTCGAACATCCGGCGCAGGTGGGCGTTGAGGCGAAAGACGGCGGGTCCGCCCTCCGTCTCGTAGCAGCGGATGCCCTCGAAGACGCTGCTGCCATAGTGCATGACGTGTGACAGCACGTGAACCTTGGCTTCGTCCCAAGGGACGAGCTCTCCGTCAAACCAGATGACCTCTGACTTTGCGATGGGCACGATTGGCTCCTTCTTTGGTACGTTAGTGGACGTTCGTCTAGATGCGCTCAGCAACGAGGCTGCCCATTTGCTGGGTGCCGATGGTGGCCTCCCCGCGGCGAGCGATGTCGGTGGTCCGGAACCCCTCTCGAAGAACCTGCCGCACGGCATCCTCGACGGCAGCGGCCTCTTGCTCCAGCTCTAGCGAGTGCCTCAGCAGCAAGGCCGCGCTCAAGATAGCAGCCAGCGGATTGGCGATGCCCTGGCCCGCGATGTCTGGCGCTGTGCCATGGATCGGCTCGTAGAGACCAAGCGTGCCCTCGGCCAGCGACGCCGAGGGAAGCATGCCCATGGAGCCGCTCAGCATAGAAGCCTCATCGGTGATGATGTCACCGAACATGTTGCCGGTGACGATCACGTCAAAGCTGGCTGGCCTGCGAATGAGATGCATGGCGCAGGCATCGACGAGCAACTCCTCGAACGTTATCTCTGGGTGCTCGGACGCCACGCGTCGCGCAACCTCGCGCCAAAGCCGAGAGCTCTCGAGGACGTTCGCCTTGTCCACCGAGGTCACCTTGCCCTTGCGACCAGCGGCCAGCGAAAAGGCAACGCGGACGACACGCTCGACCTCGGCCTCGGTGTAGATCATCGTATCGTAGGCAGTCTTGCCGTCGTCACGGCGACCACGCTCTCCGAAGTAAATGCCCCCCGTCAGCTCGCGGACGACGAGGAGATCCGTACCCTCCAGTGCCTCGCGCTTGATGGTGGAAGCGTCGATGAGCTCGGGGTAGAGCGTCACGGGGCGTAGGTTCGCATAGAGCCCCAGTGCTTTTCGAATGCCGAGAAGGCCCTGCTCGGGCCGCACCTTGGCCGTGGGGTCATCCCACTTGGGCCCGCCAACGGCGCCAAAGAGGACCGCATCGGACGATTGGCAGAGCTCGACGGTCTCATCTGGAAGTGGGTTGCCGGTCTCATCGATAGCAGTGCCGCCGATGAGACCTTTGTGGAAGCTGAAGCTGTGGCCATGGCGGTCTGCGACGGCTTCTAGGACGCGCCGCGCTTCGGCGGTGACTTCGGTGCCGATGCCGTCGCCGGCCAGAACTGCGATCTTGGCTTGCATGAGCTACCTCGCTGTTGGTGAGTGGTTCGCGGTGCGCATCCTAGTCTGCCTCACCTCCCGCGCGATGATTCACGGCGCGAGGATAGGAGCCAAACACGCGAAGGAACGTGGTCATCTCGGTCAGGTGATCGATGGCCCGCTGACAGCGTTCGTCTTCCATCGATCCGCAAAAGTCCAGGTAGAAGACATACTGCCAGGGCACGCCGCGGATGGGACGCGATTCGATCTTGGTGAGGTCAATGTCGCGCAGAGCAAAGGCACTGAGGCATTTGAAGAGCAGTCCCGGCTCGTTCTTGCCGGCAAAGGCCAGCGAGGTCTTGGCCTCCCCACTGGGCGTGACCGGCTCCTTGCCAAGTGCGATAAACCGCGTATAGTTCGTCTTCTCGTCCTCGAACTCCCGACGCAGGATAGACATACCATAGAGCG
>CAYOBT010000305.1:0-3950 GCA_964402205.1 uncultured Anaerolineales bacterium | reverse complement strand
TCGACATGGGCATCGCCGAGGCAGATATGGTCAGCACGGCCGCTGGTATGGCGGCGTCGGGACTGATCCCCTTCTGCAACTCGTTCGCCATCTTTCTCACCTCGCGCTGCTACGACCAAATCCGCATCCAGATCGCCTACCCGTCTCTGCCCGTGGTGCTTGCGGGGTCCAGCGCTGGTCTGACACAGGGGCCGGATGGGGCCAGCCACCAAGCGCTCGAGGATGTCGCCCTCATGCGGGCGTTGCCCAACATGACGGTCATCGTGCCGGCCGACGCTGTCGAAACGCGCGCCGTGGTGCAGCGTCTGCCCGAGCTCAAGGGGCCTGTCTACCTTCGGCTTGGGCGCTATCCCGTTCGGGATCTTTGCCCTGCAGGACACCGCTTTGCGCTTGGCAGGGCGGTGCGCCTATGTCGCGGCGATGACGTGGCCTTGTTCGCATCTGGGCATATGGTGCAGGCGGCACTGGATGCCGCGGCGATGCTGGGCAAGCGCGGCCTCGAGGCGCGCGTGCTCAATATGTCGTCCCTCAAGCCGCTCGATGCCGATGCCGTGAGGGAAGCCGCTGACGACTGCCGCCTCATCGTGACTGTCGAGGAGCATAGCATCATCGGCGGCCTTGGCAGCGCCGTCGCTGAGGTACTGGCCGAAACGGGGAGTGGGCCGCCGCTCTTGCGCATCGGGACGCGCGACAAGTTCGGCGAATCAGGCACGGCCGACGAGCTCCTGCTAAAGTATGGTCTGACGCCCGAGTCCATCGCTGAGAGGACCCTGCAGCGGTTCGAGGACGCGTCGCTGCGCTAGTGTGTGGTATAGCCCCCATCCACCAGCAGCGTGTGCCCGTTGACGAGGTCAGCCGCTGGAGAGAGCAGGAACTGGACGGCGCCTAGCACGTCGGAGGGGGTTCCAAAGCGCCCCGCTGGTATCTTGGGCAGATTCTCGTCCACAAA
The DNA here is from genome assembly GCA_964402205.1 of uncultured Anaerolineales bacterium. GTDB lineage: Bacteria > Chloroflexota > Anaerolineae > UBA1429 > UBA1429 > DAIRUQ01. Next base: position 3,001 of record CAYOBT010000305.1, on the reverse strand, counting down.
GGCCGGATCGGAGAACATGCTCGTGGTGAGGGGGGTGGCCACAAACGTTGGCCCAACGGCGTTGACGGCCACGCACTGGGGACCCAGCTCGAGCGCAAAGGCCCGCGTGAGCTGCGAGACGCCCGCTTTGGTGATAGCATAGATGGACCGCTCTGGCATGGCGACCACCGCCAGCTGCGAGGCGATGTTGACGATGCGGCCGCCGCCCTGGCGGGCCATCTGCCGGCCCGCGACTTGGCAGCAGAAGAACACGCCCTTTAGATTCACCGCCTCGATGCGGTCCCAGTCGTCCTCAGAATAGTCCAGCACCGGCTTGCGGATATTGATGCCGGCATTGTTCACCAGGAAATCCAGCCTGCCGTGCTTGGTAGCGACGCTTGCCACGATCCGCTGGATATCCGAAAGGCTGGTCACGTCCATCTCTGCCGACTCGGCCTGGCCACTCTGAGACCTGATGGCTCGCGCCACTTCCTGGGCGCGATCGCTTTGTGCCGCGAGGTCCGCGACGATGACCCTAGCTCCAGCCTGAGCGAGGCCCTCGCAGAGGGCACGCCCGATGCCATTGGCGCCCCCCGTGACAATGCCTACCTGGCCATCGAGCCGGAACGATAGCGGTGCTGCGTTGTTGTCCAAGAGTCCTCCCGTCAAGGGGTCTGCCGCGGATGGGTCTATGATGGCCAAGCGCCGTCAAGCCGTCGGCCTGGTGTACGCTGGTCGGCTCGTTGCGTAGGGCACGGCACGGCCTTACGGCCAGCCTCTGAGGTAGAGCTCCTGCACATAGCGATCCAGGAAATCTTCCTCCTCGGCGAGCTTGACATGCTCTACCTGGGGAGCGATTCGCTCGGCGTCCTCCCGCCGCTCTCGTGAGAGCAGCATCTGCCGCGCACCTGTTAGCGCGCCATTGCCGATCTTGACCAGCTTCTCCTTGGCGCCGGGCAGGACTCCGATGGCCATGGCACTCTCGAGATTGACATAGTTGCCGAACCCGCCGGCCAGCGAGATCCGCTCCAGCCCTGCCAGATCGACGCCGTATTTGCGCATCAGCGTCTGTTGGTTGAGTGCCGAGCCCGCCTTGGCTAGCCGCAGCTCGTAGATATCTTTCTGTGTGATGGCGATGGTGGCGCCGTTGCTGGCAACCACGAACCGGTTGGCTTTTTGAAAGGGGTCTGCCAGTCTCGCTCGACGGTCGATGATCCCTTCCCGCAGCATCTCTGCCAGCAGATCGATGAGCCCCGAGCCACAGATGCCTATCGGGGGCTCTCCGCCGATGGTCTCGTAGCGGATCTCGCCATCGTTGATCCAAACGTTCTTGATGGCTCCCTGGATGCCGCCGGTGCCGCAGGTGACGCCGGCGCCCTCAAAGGCCCCGCCCGCCGCGTTTGACGCGGCCAAGATGCGTTGTCGGTTGCCCACGGCGACTTCGCCATTGGTGCCGATATCTACCATCATGGCGGGTTCCTCGCCCCGGTACAGATCGCACGCCAGAACAGCTGCCAAGCAATCCGCTCCCACCTGGCCGGCGATCAGAGGCGCTCCATAGACATGGGCATCTCGGCGAACCTCTAGGCCGATATCGCCCGCACATACGCTGATGGCAGACGGGTCCTCGGGTTCATAGGGACTCACTCCCAGCGAGTGGACGTTGCGCCCGAAAAAGAGATCGCGCATCGTGGGGTTGCCTACCACGACGACCTCGTAGACATGGTCGGCGAGGGAGGATTCACCGTCGCGTTGGGCGTTGGCCAGCAGCGCGTTGAGTGCGTCCACAACGGCGCTCTGGAGGCGAGCGAGGCCGTCCTTGTGCTGGATCGTATGGCCGATGCGGAAATCACATCGTCGCCGTAGGCCGCCTGGGGGTTCTTGCACGCCACGGTCGTGAGGACTCGCCCCGACTCTAGGTCTAGCAACTGAGCCACCATGGTCGTCGTTCCCACGTCCACAGCCACCCCTAGCAGCTCTCCCTCATACGTCCCCAAGGACCGTGTGCGCATGCCTTCCAAGACGACTTGGTCGCCCTGGCGATGCACGATGGGATCCAGCGGAACGCTGCCCTCTATGCTCTCGGTGAGGATCGTAAACTCGCCAGCAGCCTTGACATAAACGTCGATATCCTGACTGCCCGAGATCACCCGAGCCTGACATGCCAGCCGCTCGTCCCTTGCTAGGTCATAGGCGAGCTCGACCGACGTCTTGGGAGCCAAGCTCGATAGGCCGCGGTCGATTCTGACGACGCACTTGCCGCAGAGCCCGTGTCCGCCACAGGCACTGGCGACCGGAATACGGAGCTCACGCGCGTGATCCATGAGGGTCGCGCCGATGCGGACGTCGATGCCCTCTCTTCCACTCACATACTGGGGAAAGATCACTTTGGGCATGTCGCTATGCTCCTTGCCGGGACCTTGCATGATGTGGCCTCGCTTCTGGCAGTGGCTTGGTAGCTGGAGGCATCGTCGAGCTCGAGGAAGGGCCTAGCCTGACAGGTCGGCTATTGTGCCTTGCAGCTTGCCCATGGCGCTCGATGGGTTACTCGAGCCGAGGAGCGTCCGGCGCGCTATCTACCGATCGGTGAAGCTGGCGCAGCTCCTGAAGCTTGCGTTTCGCCTCGCCAATATTCTGTCGGTGCTCCTGGAGTTCGCCGTTTCTTAGCATCCGCGCCCTGAGTTCGCCCGAAGGAGCTCGTTCTAGGACCGCAATACGAATGGGCAAGTTGACGCCGCCAGGGTTCACAGCCACTGCGTGTTGCAGGGTCCACAGCACAGCAAAGACACCATCCTGCAGGGATGGTTGCCCCTCAGACCAGTAGACTTCGCGCATCAGGGCGAGGAACGAGTCCGTGATGGACTGCGTGGAGCCCATGGAGCAGTACCAGATCCGCTCATCCTTCCATTCGGGCTGAAGATCGGCCAGGCCGAACTCGCAGAGCCGTGCCTGGCCTTGCAACGGGAGCCCAACCAAGGCGCCCAATTGCCCGAGCTGGCAATAGGTGGATTGGAGATCTTCG
>CAYOBT010000304.1:0-3951 GCA_964402205.1 uncultured Anaerolineales bacterium | reverse complement strand
CCCCTTGGCAACGGCAGCCTCGGAGCCCTCGTGTACGGGGTACCGCACCAAGAGCAGATCAAGCTCAACGAGGACACGTTCTGGTCTGGAGAGCCTCGCGACACGAACATCCCCGACGGTGGCCAAACGCTCGCCGAGATCCGGCGGTTGATCACGGAAGAACACGATCTCATCGCCGCCGAGGCATTGACCAAGAAGCTGCAAGGACCGTTCACCGAATCCTATCAACCCTTGGGCGATCTCTGGCTGAGGTTCGACCACGAGCAAGCCGTTGAGTCCTACGAGCGCGAGCTACACCTAGACGATGCCTGTGTCACTGTGCGCTACGGCGTCGGCGATGTGGCCTTCGAGCGCGACGTGTGGGTCAGCGCGCCGGATCAGGTCTTGGTGGTACGTGTAACCAGCAACAAGCCAGCCGCGATCACGCTCAAGGTGGCCTTCAGGAGCCTTCAGTACCACGGTGTCACCATCCAGCGTGACTGCCTGACCGTACACGGACGCGCTCCATGGCACGTCGACCCCAATTACCACGAGGCCGACGATGAGCCCATCAAGCTGGACACTTCCCCCGATGGCCGGGGCATCCGCTTCGCCGGCGTGCTCAAGGCCATGGTAGACGGCGGCGACGTCTCTGTCAACGACGAGGAGCTCTGCGTCACGGGGGCGGATCTCGTGACGCTGTACTGGGCCTCGGCAACGAGCTTCGCGGCGTGGGATCGGGTGCCAGAACGTGACGTGGCTTCTCTGGTAGCGCGCTGTCAGCAGACGGTAGGAGCCGCCGCCGAGCGGCCATACGAGACGCTTTTCCAGAGACACCTGGCCGAATACCGTGCGCGGTTCTGGCGAGCATCCTTGGACCTGGGCGTACCTCTTCACCCCAAGCTACCAACCGACGAACGTCTACGCGCGTGCCAGGAGAGCCCCCTGGATCCAGACCTTGTGGCCCTCTATTGGGACTATGGACGCTACCTACTCATCGCGTCATCACGGCCAGGCACCCAGCCGGCCAACCTGCAGGGGATCTGGAGCCGATCGCAACGACCACCCTGGAGCGCCAACTATACGCTGAACATCAATGCCGAGATGAACTATTGGCCGGTGGAATCCTGCAACCTGGCTGACTGCGCCGAGCCCCTCGTCGATATGGTCGAAGAGCTCGCCATTGCGGGAGCCCACACAGCTAGAGTCCTCTACGGGTGCGGTGGGTGGACGGCCCACCACAACACCGACATCTGGCGCCTCAGCTCTCCCGTGGGAGCAGGCACGGGCTGCCCCTGGTGGGCTTGCTGGCCCATGGGCGGTGCATGGCTCTGCCAGAACCTGTGGGAGCACTATGCCTTTTCGCAGGATCGAGCCGTCTTGGAGCGCATCTATCCCATCTTGCGAGGGGCCGCCGCGTTCATCGAGGACTGGCTCATCGAGGATGCGAACGGCGTGCTCTGCAGCGTGCCGTCCACATCGCCAGAGAACCGCTTCCACCTGGAGGACGGCCTAGAGCATGGCACCACCAAGAACAGCGCCATGGATCGCGGCTTGACCGTAGACGTGCTGGAGCACTGCCTGGCAGCAGCCAGCGTCCTGAACTGTGACGAGCAACGTCAGGACCGATGGCGCGGTATCCTCGAGCGGCTATACCCCTATGGCATCGAACCCGACGGCCGCCTGCTCGAGTGGGACAGGCCTCGTCCTGAAGCGGAACCGGGGCACCGGCACATCTCGCACCTGTACGGAGTCCACCCAGGTCACGAGATCACGGTGCGAGACACACCCGAGCTGGCGGCCGCGGCGCGCCGGAGCTTGGAGCAGCGGTTGGTGAAGGGATCGGGGCACACAGGCTGGAGCTGCGCCTGGATCATCAACCAGTGGGCACGTCTTCACGATGCCGAGCGCGCACACCACCAGTTGGAGACTCTATTCCGGCAGAGCACCTATCCCAACCTGTGGGACGCCCACCCGCCCTTTCAGATCGACGGTAACTTTGGTGCCACGGCCGGCATCACCGAGATGTTGCTGCAGAGCCACGCCGGCGAAATCGAGCTCTTGCCCGCGCTGCCTCATCAGTGGCCCGAAGGAAGCGTCCGCGGTCTGCGAGCGCGAGGTGGCTTTGTCATGGATTTGGCTTGGGAGGGGGGATGTCTGAGGCGAGCTACGGTCTACGCCAAGATCAGCGGCCTTTGCCGGCTGCGGGCACCAGACCCCATCACCGTCCTGGGCAGTGATGGCAAAGCCGTGGAGCTGGAGCAGCTAGAAGACCATCTCGTTCAGTTCCAAGCGGTCGCCGGGCAACGCTATCAGGTCCAACCCAGAAGCTAGATCGGGGAGGACAGCCTCCCCGATCGGCACAACCTATGCAGTCTACGCGGCCTTCACCCTCTACTCACCCGAGGTAGGCACGGGGCGCGGGCTCGGGTGCGCGGGCGCAGCCAACGCGCGCCGATTCCGTTCTTCCCGCCAGTAGGGCGATCTGGCCAGGAGCCAGCGCTGCACAAACGGCTGGAATACCCTCGCCAGCATCCAGCCCAGCCCCAGCTTCCTCCTCATGTCCCTGGCATAGTCGTGGAGATCGTGCCGCTGATAGTGCAAGAGACGCTGACTCTCGCTGGTATCCAGCCAATCGGTGTAGAAAGGATCGCTGCCAAAGGCATGGGAGGGCAGCATCCCAACCCCGGCCGCATCCAAGATGATACGTACCATATCGCGGAACGCGTGCTGACAGCGCTCGCCGCCGCCCACCAGGAGTGTCCTACCCACGGCAGCCTTTTCGTCGACGGCGCGCGCAAAAGCAAGCCCGGCATCACGCGGATCCACGAACTCCATACGGGTATCCAGCGGCACGTCGAACATGGCATTGAGATGTGTGATGCGAAGAGGCAGCGCCGCCCCCAGCCGCAAGATGGTCCAGGGCAAGCCTGATCCGCGTACCAACCGCTCACAAGCTACCTTATGGCGTCCATAGGCATCCACCGGATGGACCGGATCACTAGCCAGTCGTGGAGGAGCCAGATGGGCCGTCAGTCCGTACACGGCCACAGAGGACGCGAACACAAAGCGGGGCGCAACCGTAAGCCCTTTGGCCTCCTCGATCAGATGACGGGTCCCCTCGACGTTGATCTCGCGCGCGCGGTCGGGCGTCGCCTCGATATCGCAATCGGAACACGACTGTTTGGGGATGATGAACGCCAGATGAACGATGGCTTCCTGAGCCGCGACGGCCTTGGCAACGTCTTGTCGTTGCCGAAGATCGCCCCACACCGTGTCCATACGACTACCGAATCGTCTCAGCATGCGTTTCGCGACGCGCCGATTCCGCTTTGTGGGGACATCCAGGCATCGCACGCTATGCCCCTCGCCTACCAACGCCCCCAACGCGTGCTGGCCGATGTTGCCAAACGCCCCCGTCAGCAGAACTCGCATCGCGCCTATCCCTCCTCGCTGCACACGATCCATGCATAGGCTACCACCCGCTCGCCCTGCCGAGCAGTGACAGGGGACAGGAATCCGCGCTCAGAAAGATGACTTCCGTCACGCCTTGCGGACATGCAGCGCTCACGCTGCGCGTCGGCCCTGTTCAGTTGCCATCGTCCTGTGGCTCAGGCACCCGCATGACGTTGACGGAAGGGCTCCCCAGTTGTAAGCTAGGGCCGGATGCAGCGCGGCTGACTTGGCGCAGCCACTGCGCGGTCTGTGGACGCGTGGCAGAGCTCGGGCACCAGACGGCATCCCGACTCAAGAGGGAGCAGGTGCATGGCTACCTACGGTGACATCACCCGGAGACAGCTGGCATTCCTCGTCGAGCTCGTGCAGCGCTCCCGTGAGGCGGAGCATGTGGCCCAGGCTCCAGCTCCTTCGCGCACCGTGACGAGCCAGGCCATCCGGGACGACACCGATGACTCTCAAGGCGCTAGCTACCGTGTCGAGTGGCTCCTCCTGACGGACAACGAGCACGGCAAG
>CAYOBT010000303.1:0-3960 GCA_964402205.1 uncultured Anaerolineales bacterium | reverse complement strand
CAAGCCGAGTCCTTACATACGAGGCGGGACTAGGAAGTATCCTAGGCCCGCCTTTCTATGCACTCGGCTAGGATGCGCGATCGAGTTCTCTAGCAGGAACCGCCCGATATGGCCGCCGAGGCAGAGCGCACAGCTTGATCGCCCCCTCGGGGCAATAGGACAGACACCGCATGCACTGCTGGCACTCGCCTAGATAGCGGGGTAGTGGATCCAGCACGATATTGTCTACGGGACACAGCTCGGCGCATAGGCCACACGCTGTACAGGCATCAGAGTTCACTGTCAGCAGATGGTCCGTCCAAGCCACCCAACGCCACATCCAAGGCGCTCCCGTGAGAGCCCGAAAGGCGTCGGGCAGCAAGGGAATATGGCCCCAAGTGGTCCGTCCCGCCAACAGGTCGAGCGCGTACTTTCGAGCGAGGCGCTTACCGCGCTCACGCAATCGCTCGTTCCGGCGCCCCGACACCAGCACCGGATAGAGGTTCGACGGCATCCGTATCTCCCTGGCACCGATGGGGCGATACCCCCGCGAACGTACCACCTCGCGCAACGGTCCAACCACCGCTCCAGAGTAGCCCGCCAGCGTGTCCACCATAAAGATCGGCGCGTCTTGGCCCGGCGTCAGACCCTCGCAGAACTCCCAAACCAGCGGGTACGTTGTCTGCACGGCCACCGGAAAGGCTAGGCCCACCCACCCACTCGGACGAATGGTTGACGGGTCCACCTCTGTCATGGGCCAGAGGTGCACGTCGCAGCCATGGGCGCGGAACTCTTCCGCCATGGCTTTGGCAACGATCAGCGTATTGCCCGTGCCTGAGAACCAGTAGATGTCGAGCACGTCGGGCATCAGCTCTCCTCGCCTGCGCTGGTGGCAGACTCGACGTCGGTGCCGTCGAGCTCGCCGAACATCGCTGCGATGGTCTCCTTCACGATCGCCTCAACCTCTGGCGTCAAAGGCTCGCCGTCGGCAAAGCCCTTCCACGAGTTGGGTTCATAGCCCCCTTCCTCAAAGGCATCGGCCGTGGGCAGGTACCCCACCGTCCCGTCGGTGTAGCCGAGGACCATGGTTGCTGGCCCCGGCCTGAGCTCCTGCCCGTACAGCGCATAGGCCACGAACGGCTCGCCGGCCAGGCTGACCAGGGCCGCATCGCCCAGGCGGAGACCGTGCACCGGCAACCGCTGACATCCGCCCCGCGCGCTTGGGAGCAAGACCGTATGCCATCGATGCACCAACGGCAAGCTCTCTACGTCTTGGGAAGAAGCCAGGGCGTCCTCCAGAGCCAGGGCGACATCAGCCCCATGCTCGTCCATCTGCTCCAAGCTGTTCCGCTCGCGGTAGGGATTCTGATCGCCACAGCATCCCTGCAAAAAGATGGCCACCGCCTGATCGTGATCGGCGTCGAACCGCCGCACCGCCGCGCCCATCCATTCCGCCGAGATCTGCAGGTTGTCGCCCGTCACGGTGGCGCCATGCAGAGGCAGGCTCCACCAGACGACATCCGGCCGTTCAGGACGCGAAAAGGTCCACACTGTCAGTACTGGCAGCCGCGGACCATCGGGATTCACGCCGATGACGGTGGTCCCCTCGGGCGTGCGCTCGCGACGGCTGGCACCTACGTCCACCTTCGCCCTTCCCACTCGCAGCGCCGCTGTAGCCAGATCTGCTAGGGCGCGCTGGCACACATTGGCGCACAGCTGAGCAAACTCCACAAAGTAGGCAGGCTCGTAGAGAGCCAGAGGGTCTTCGCTCACGATCACGCCGACGTCAGGACCCGCGTGCGTGTGCGAGGTGTTGATGAGAATCTGGTCAGGCTCCAGGCCCGTAGCTTGCATGATCGCACCCTTGAGCAGGTGCGTCGTGTAGAGCGGCATCTCGCAGACGTCTAGCGCCAGCATCAAGAGCTGCTGCTCGCCATCGGAGAGCGCAACCGCGTTTGCCCAGAGATCGTCGTGTATAGCAACGGCGCCTTCGGTTCGCGCCCCATATCCCATCATCGTGATGCCCAGGGGCGGCGTGATCCGCGCCCGGGCGTGTCCAACGTGAAGCTGCGTCATGCTTGCAGCGCTCCCGTCTTTTCCAGCATCTGCTCAATACCCTCCTTGACCGTGCTCTCAACGCCTGGGTCCAGCGGGACGCCATCGGGGTACCACACGTAGGCATTCGGCTCGTAGCCGCCCTCCTCGTAAGCCTCCGCCGTGGGGAGATAGCCGACGGTGCCATCGCTATAGCCCAGCACCATCGTCGTATCGTCGCCGTGGAGCTCCCGACCATACAGGGCATAGCGGACAAAGGGCTCGCCCGCCAGTCCAACGATGGCAGCGTCTCCTATACGCACGCCGTGGATGGGGCATGCTTCCGTGGCTCGATCCTCGGTGCGTGCCTCGGCGGCAATAGGCAACGCCATAGTCTCCGTATGGTTGGCTACCGGCACAGGATCCACGCTGCGAGCGTCTGCCAGCGCCTGCTCTATCGCGCGAGCTGCCCGCTCGCCCAGAACATCCATCCAGCCGAAGGAACTCCCCTGCCGGAGAGGGTTCTGATCGCCGCAGCAGCCCTGCAAGAAAACCGCCCTCAGGTCAGGGTTCGCGGCTTCCAGGATGCGCACGGTCGCGCCCATCCACTCGGATGAGATGAGCAGATTGTCGTCACCCATCACCACGCCGTGCACGGGCGCCGTCCAAAGAACCACGTCAGGCGCCGTACGGCGACTGAACTTCCAGACCGTCACTTCTTGCAGCGTCTCCCCCTCGGGGTCGACGCCGAGCACCACGGATCCATCGGGCTTGGTCTGACGACGGTTGCCACCAATCTCCACCGGAGCCTTTGCCACCGCAAGCTTGGCGGGCCGAGCGTCTCCCACGGCATGGCAAGCCGCCTCCGAAGCGCGCAGGATGACGGCGCCCAGGTAAGCGGGCTCGAACGGCTGGTAGGCATGGCGGGTGACCATGGGGCCCGCATGCGTGTGAGAGGTGTTGAGCAGGATCTCGCCAGGGGTTACCCCGCAGCGCTCATCGATGGCACCCTTGACTTCGAGCACGCTCTCGGCATCCAAGGAGCACAGATCGAGGGTAAGCAGCAACGCGCGCTGAGTGCCGTCCATGAGATAGACAGCGTTGGCATACAGATCATCATGAATACCAGCGTTCTTGGCCGAGCGATACCCATAGCCCGCCATATGCACCCGATGGCGCGGCGTGATGAGCGACCGCCCGTGACCAAGCAGCAGCTCTGTCATGCAAACCTCCTCACACAGCCGGACCGGGGCCGGCATACGGTCGGGTGAACGGCAATCCGAATGGTTCTTCGAAGGGACGGAAAGGAACCATGGCCGCGATCTCGTCCAGGCGTGCAAGAACGGCAGGCGGTAGCGGTCCCTTGGCCACCGTGGCGACGTTCTGTTCCACCTCTTGGGCGCTGCGCGCTCCGGTCAGCACAGTGTCCACATGGGGATTCGAGATCGCGAACCGCATCGCCAACTCGGTGATCGGCATATCGAGCTCATCGAGCAGCCCATAGAACCGCAGGTACTGCTCACGCCGGGGCTTGCTCAGCCAGCGCGCGCCATGGCGGATCTCGTCATCGTAGCGTCGGGCCAACGCCCCTTGCTGGAGCGGCGACCCGATGATGATGCCCATGCCCTGCTCCACCGCAGCGGGCAACACCTCGATCTCAGCCTCGCGCCAGAGAAGGCTGTAGTTAAAGGCGGTGAGCGCAACGTCAAACTTGCCCGTGCGAATGATGTCGGCCAGCCTGTACGCCGTCGTGCCGCCCAGCCCGATATAGCCGATGCGCCCCTCGTCGCGCAGCTCGGCCAGCACGTCCATGACTGGCCCGTCATAGCTCTCCTTGTCGGTCCACCAATCGTACTGGCCTGGCCGATCCGGCTCGTGGATGATGAGCATATCCACATAGTCGCGCCCCAGAAGACGTAGGCTCTCTTGGAACGAGAATCGCAGTTG
>CAYOBT010000302.1:0-3966 GCA_964402205.1 uncultured Anaerolineales bacterium | reverse complement strand
GGAGACGGCTGGCTCCTACGAACAGCATCCCTCGCACGCCTATGCCGAGCCGGGGAGCTATACGGTGACGCTGCAGGCGTACAATCTCGGCGGATCCAGCCAGGCGCACCAAGATGCCTACATCACAGTGGGTTGCTGGGCCTTCCTGCCGCTGTTGATGCGCTGACGAAGGATGGTCCCGTCGAAAGCCAAAGAGGCCCAGGCGGGCGTGTCTGGGTGCCCGCCTGGGCGCAGGATGTGGATGGTGGGTGGCCATGGAAACGTGTCAACTGATCCGAGCGGCCATCGGGTTCGCGGCGTATCTGTTCCTGGCGCCGACGCTGATGTTCGTGGCCGCGGGGACCACGCGCTGGCCCATGGCCTGGGCCTATGCGCTGATCCTAGTGGTCGGCACCATCGTCAGCCGGGTGCTGGTGTGGCGCACCAACCCCGACACGCTCCGCGAGCGGGCCAGGTTCGCCAGCGCCGAGAACACCCAGCCGTGGGATCGTGCGCTGGTGGTCATCGTCGGGATCGGCGGGCCGGTGACTTGTATGGTGGTGGCGGGCCTGGACTATCGCTTTGGCTGGTCGCCGAACGTCGCGCTGGGTTGGCAGATCGCGGGGGCGGTGGTGGTGACGGCGGCGGTGGGCGTCTCGGTATGGGCGATGGTGGCGAATGCCTATTTTTCCGCTGTGGCGCGGATCCAGTCGGATCGCGACCAGCAGGTGGTGACGTCGGGGCCGTATGCCGTCGTGCGGCACCCGTCGTACGCCTCGGCGGTGCTGCTCTCGGTGGTGATGCCGGTCACGCTGGGGACATTGTGGGCCTGGGTGCCGCAGCTCGGCGTGATCGCGGCGCTGGTGATCCGGACCAAGTTGGAGGATGGCATGCTCCGCGACGAGCTAGAGGGATACGAGGCCTATGCGCAAGAGGTGCGTTGGCGCTTGGTGCCGGGCATGTGGTGAGCCGCCTCCCTACGCCTCTTCTGCCTCTTCTGCCTCTCCCTTTTGCAGGTCGCGGCCGCAGTGCGAGCAGTAGGGGGCATCGCGCTCGATGCGCTCGCCGCAGTAGGGGCAGCGCGCCGACGTCTGCCGCGTGAGCACCACGACCAGCGCCACGATGGCCGCCAGCGCCAGCGGCGCCAGGCAGACCAACGAGATGATGATCAGTTCCGCGAAACCGAGGCTTCGCATGCCCATGGATCTCCCTTCGGGCGCTCGTTGACGCCCTATGTCAAGGGGCCCCGATACGGGGCCCCTACCTACGCGAGATGGCGACGCTGATCAGTCCGAGCCCTCCCAGCGTGAGGGCCCCCGCGGTGGCATACGCCCCGCGCCCGAACAGGAAAAGCAGCACGGCCACGGCGACGAGGATCAGCCCCACGACGAATCGCGACCGGTTCAGTGGCGACCCACGCATCGCGCCCCCTTTCGCGGGCCAGCGCTTGCCGCCCGCGTCCCTAGGCCTCCTCCGCCTCGCGCTCGGACATCTCGAACTCTTTTTCGGCCAGCCAGCGCTCGGCCTCGATGGCCGCCGCCGCGCCCGCCCCGGCCGCGATGACCACCTGGCGGAACCAGGGGTCCTGCACGTCGCCGGCGGCAAACACGCCGGGCACGCTGGTCCGCTGGCGCTTGTCGGTGACGATATAGCCGTCGTCATCCAGCGCGATCTGGCCCTTGTAGAGCTCGGTATTGGGGATCATCCCCACATACAGGAACACGCCGTCGCAATCGATGAGGCTCTGCTCGTCGGTCTTGACGTTGCGGATGCGCACGCCGTGGACGCCCGTATCGCCCAGGATCTCCTCGACGACGGTATCCCACACAAAGCGGATCTTTTCGTTGGCAAAGGCGCGCTCTTGGAGGATGGGCCCCGCGCGCAGCTCGTCGCGGCGGTGGACGATGATGACCTCTTGTGCGAACTTGGTCAGGTAGAGGCCCTCATCGAGCGCGGAATCGCCGCCGCCCACCACGACGACCGTCTTGTCTTTGTAGAAATAGCCATCGCAGGTGGCGCACACCGAGACGCCGCGGCCCCAGAACTGGTCCTCGCCGGGGACGCCTAGGCGTCGCGCGCGAGCACCGGTGGCCAGGATCAACGTCTTGGCTTTGTAGGGCCGGCCGAACGTCTCGACCTGGAACGGCCACTCGCTGAGGTCGAGCTTGGTCACCTGATCAAACTCGATCTCGGCGCCAAAGCGCTTGGCGTGGTCGGCCATCTGCTCGGCCAGGGCCATGCCGCCGATGCCATCGGGGAACCCGGGATAGTTTTCCATATCGCTGGTGGTAGCGGCCTGCCCGCCAAAGCTCTCGCCCAGGATAACGAGGGGCTTGAGCTGCGCGCGCCCGGCGTACAATCCTGCGGTCAAGCCAGCGGGTCCTCCGCCGACGATGATGAGGTCGCGCTCGGTGGTGCCGTTCTCTCGCGATGATTCGTCGGCATCCTCAAGGTTTCCCAGGTTAAAAGATAGCGATACTCCCATCGTTTCGCCTCCTGCGTCGCTATAGATGAAGCACACCTCATCGATTATACCACAGAGTAGGCGGTTTTGCGCAACTGGCGCTAGCCGCGCCGGCTGCGCTGGGTCTTTGACCGGCTCCAGTCGCGGGCCTATAATGCCGGGCGGCATGGATTCGAGCGCATGGTGAGGAGGGCGCTTTGCGAGGTCAAACGATAGCGTACGTGGATTGTTTTTCGGGCGCCAGCGGCGATATGCTGCTCGGCGCGTTGTTGGATGCAGGGCTTCCTTTGGAGGCCTTGCAGGAAGAGTTGGACAAGCTGGAGCTAGAGGGCTATACGCTTTCGGTGGAGCGCGTGCGACGGCACGGCATCACCGGCAGCCAGCTCAACGTCGAGATCGACGAGAGCCAGCACCCGGCGCGCAACCTGGTGATGGTGCGCGAGCTGCTGACGGCCGCGCCGCTGGATGGCGAGATCGCCGACGCCAGCTTGCGCGTGTTCGAGCGGTTGGCCGCGGCGGAAGGGACCATCCACGGCATGGACGTGGACGAGGTCCACTTTCACGAACTGAGCGCCATGGATTCCATCCTCGACGTGGTGGGGTTTGTGACGGGCCTGCGACTCATGGGCGTCACCAAGCTCTACAGCTCGGCGCTGCCGCTGGGCGCGGGCACGGTGCTGACGGCACACGGCGTGCTGCCGGTGCCAGCGCCGGCCACACTGGCGCTGCTGGCAGAGGTCGGCGCGCCGACGGTGCCCACCGATGTCGAGGCGGAGCTGCTGACGCCGACCGGCGCGGCGCTCCTGACCACGCTGGCGACCTTTGGGCAGCCGGCCATGGCGGTGGGGCAAGTGGGGTATGGCTTTGGGCAACGCGAGCTCCCCTGGGCCAACATGCTGCGGATTTGGTTCGGCGAGGAGGTCCCAGGCGGCGTCGCCAAGGCGCGCGGGACGGTGCGCGAGGCGCCCGCTGGATACGAGGCGGGGCACGGCCACACGCATCCGCACACACACGAGCATGGGCACACGCACGAGCATGACCATGCGCACACGCACGAGCACACTCACGAGGGCGACCATGGGGAGACAGACCCGCATACGCATGATGGCTAGGGCCAGTCGTTGAGCGATCGGGACGAATAGAGAGCGGCGCCCGACAGCGGGCGCCGCTTTTCCAGACGGCGACCAGACCAGGGGGGGATGGATGGCCACCACGTTGGAACGTTTCGAGCCGATGCACGGCTGGTGCAACCGGCTGCTACGCGTCGATCTGAGCAGCGGGCGCATCTGGGCCGAGCCGACGGCGCCGCGCGTGCCCGATTTCCTGGGCGGACGCGGGCTGGCGGCGCGCATCCTGTGGGACGAGTATCCCGAGCCGGTCGATGCTTTCGACCCGCGCAACCCGCTCATGTTCGTGCCGGGCGCGCTCACGGGGACCATCTCGCCCTACTCGGGGCGGACGTCCATCAACGCCTTCTCGCCGCAGGCCTTCCCCTACCAGTGGTTCACGCGGGCCAGCGTCGG
>CAYOBT010000301.1:0-3982 GCA_964402205.1 uncultured Anaerolineales bacterium | reverse complement strand
ATGTCCCGGTCCTCTTTTGAGAACCCCAGACCCTTGCTCAGGTTCGTCCGGACCACGTCCCCGTCGAGGACCTCCACGTTCAGGCCGCGCTCGAGGAGAATCTCCTCCACCGCGCGGGCGATCGTCGTCTTTCCCGACCCGGAAAGGCCGGTAAACCAAAGAGTGAAGCCTTTTTGCGGACTCATGCGTACTGTTCCTCCTCCGCGCGATCGAAAGGGTCCCGCCCTCGGGACCACGGATCGGCAGGAATCCCCGGTTTTAGAAGAGCGGTTCTCCGATCATGTGTTCCGGGATGTCAATGTTGAAGAACCGGAGAATCGTCGGCGCGATGTCGTAGATCGAGTAGGGATCCTTCTTCTTCACGTCCACCTTGGCCGGGTGGTCCCAGATGAAGATGCCGTCCCAATCGTGGTTCGCGTCGTCCGGTCCGGTATCGTTCTCGAAAATATGCACGGCGCCGGTTCCCACCGCGCGTTGCCCCCAACCCCACCGCCGCCTCGCAGACTGGGTTGCGCGCGTGGGCACGGCATGCCATGCCCACGCCACAGGTGCATCATGTGTTCGCCCGTCGGCCCGGCGCAATCCGCCGCGCGCAACCCGTCCCGTAGGGGCGAATCCGAGCGCGGTCCACCGCGCCGGTGTTCGCCCGCCCGTCCGGCTCCGGTCCGGAGCCTCTCCCCAACGGCGTCTGCGGCGCGCATATCGTGGGGGAGAGGTTTGGAGAGGGGGTTGTCTCGCCCCCTATACCACCGTCTCGGCCACCCACGGGATATCCAGCCGGTGCAACGTCGCCGGCAGGGGCGTGCCCGTCTCGGCATCCCAGCCCATCATCCCATAGAAAAGCGTGATCGCCTCGTCCAGCTCCTCTGGGTCCACCGGGCGCTCGTTGAGCTGCTCCGTCTGGAAGAGCTGCTGCGTGCGTAGCGGCAACCGATCATCGGCGCGGGTGAATCCCTCGCGCAGGTTGAACGCCCGCGCCATCGTCACGCAGCGCTCCCCAGCCATCAGCAGCTCGTGGAGATTCGTCTCCCATCCCGTGATAGCTCGGACAATGTCCACCATCTGCCGCCGCGACCAGGGGATGAACATGCAGTGCCCCAGCATATTGTGGACCCACTGCCAGTTCGTCGTCGCCGTATAGGCCCACACCTTGGCCGGCGTCATGTCCGTGCGGCCCGCCTGCTGATACACCCCCAGCTCCTGGAGCTTTTCGCCGAGGGGGTCCTTCTCCTGGCCCTCGTCCCAATAGTTGTGCATATGGTCCGCGCCCGTGGGCGACACGGCATAGCCCAGCGCCTGGCCGTGGCGCGTGCGGCACTCGTGCATGGGGAACGGCTGGCCCTTGACGTCAATCACGAACGGCAGCGCCTCGGGGCCGATCTTGGCGGCGGCGGCGCGTGGCCCCTCGGCCAGGAGCTCGCCGATCCCCTCGCGCGCGGCGATCAGCTCCACGCAGCGGACCATGGCCCCGGCGTTGCCAAAGCGGAGCTCCAGCCCGCCCGTATCCTCGTCGGTGAGCAGGCCGTTCTCATAGCACTCCATGGCAAACGAGACGCACATCCCCGCCGAGATGGTGTCCAGCCCCTGCGCGTTGCAGATCTCGTGGGCCTTGGAGATGGCGCGCAGATCGTCGATGCCGCAGTTGGAGCCCATCGAGCCGACGGTCTCGTACTCGGGCCCGCCATAGATGGGGTCCACGTCATACTCATCGTCGTGGATCTCTACCACGCGCTTGCAGCGGATGGGGCAGGCAAAGCAGCCCTCGCGGCCGGTGAGGATGGTATCGCGCATGGTGGCGCCGGTGATCTCTTTCGCGCCCTCGAACGCGCCATCCTGAAAGTTGCGCGTCGGCAAGGCGCCCACGTCGTTGAGGTCCAGCAAGCCGCCGTCCGTGCCCGTATCGTGGAAGCTCTCGGCATCCTCGCGCCAGTGCTCGCCCATCCAGCGGGCCAACGCCTTGAGCGCGTCGGGGTCGGCAGGCTCGACGTTGCTGCCGCCGCGCACGGCCACCGCCTTGAGCTTTTTGCTGCCCATCACGGCGCCCACGCCCGCCCGTCCCGCGGCGTGGCGCAGGTCGTTGATGACGCAAGCATAGTGGACCAGGCGCTCGCCAGCCGTGCCGATGAGGGCCAGGCGGGTGCGCTTGTCGCCAGTGGCCTCTTGGATAGCGTCCTGCGTGGCGGCCGTATCCAGGCCCCAGAGGTCGTCGGCGGGCCGCAGCGTGGCGCCGTCGGGCGTGATATCCAGCCAGACGGGGCTCTCGGCGCAACCCTTGACCACCAGCGCATCATAGCCAGCACGCTTGAGCTCCGCCCCGAAATAGCCGCCACCATCGGCCTCGCCCCAGCCGCCAGTCAGCGGGCTCTTGCAGCCCACGGCGCTTCGTCCCGAGCCGGCCACCGTCAGCCCCGTGATGGCGCCCCCCGCAAAGACCAGCACGTTCTCTGGCCCCAGCGGGTCGGCGCCCTTGGGGATCTCTTTCAGCAAATAGTAGGCGACGAACCCAGCCCCGCCGAGGTAGCGTCGGTAGAAGGCATCGTCGGGCTCTTCCGTCCAGATGCGGCCCTCGGCCAGATGCACCCACAGGACCTTGCCGGCGTATCCCTTGACCATGGCGTCTCTCCCTATACATGCGTTGAGGCGACCTATGACGCTATGATAGCCGGAAAGTGGGGCGTTCCGCAAGGCGGTGGGGCAACGCCGTCCGCGGCACGTGAGAGGAGACGAGAAGCGCAGGGGGTGGTGTGTGAGGCGCAGCATCTGGGCGAACACTGGCGCATCGGAATGCGCACAGATTCGCCCCTACGCGCGCTCCTCTGGTAAGGGCAACGCCGTCTGCGGCGCGGGGGTTGGCTGAGGGCGGGAGTTGCGGCACGCGTGCGCGCCTTGCCCCACTGTGGTATCATGTCCCCATGAAACGCCAACGGCCCGAACCCGGCCTGCTGGAGATCTTTCACCTCTATGTCTATGTGAGGCTGGGCCTGCTCGTCTTTACCGCGCTCATCTACCTGCTCCTGTACGGCCTGTCCTTCCGCACCGACCTGCTCCCCATCGCCATCCTCTTTTTGGTGGACCTGGCTTTTTTGCTGGTGTTCCTGGCGTGGCCCTGGTTTCGCCAGCATCTGGGCGCGTGGCATCTGCCCGCCGCCCTGATCGTCGCCTCGGTGGTGCCCATCGTCGAGTCGCGCTATCTCTATGACGTGTACGGCGCCGACGCCGCAGCGGGGCTGCTCGTCGTGATCCCCTTTCTCGCCGTGCCGCTGATCCTCACCGCCTGGCAGTACGAGCTGGAGCATGTGATCTGGTTCTGCATGGGGACGGCGGCGTTCGAGGTCGCCCTGGTGATGCTCTATGGCACCGTCGGCGCCAGCCGCCCCGAGGCCGAGATCGAGGTGATCCTGGTGCGGACGGTGCTCTTTATCCTGATCGGCTATATCGTCCACAACCTGGTCAGCGCCCAGCGACGCCAACGCGCCGAGCTGGCCAGCGCCAATCGCAAGCTGGCGCGCTATGCCGCGGCCATGGAGCAGCTCAGCATCACCCGCGAGCGCAGCCGCCTGGCCCGCGAGCTCCATGACACCCTCGCCCACACCCTCTCGGGGCTGGCCGTGCAGCTCGAGGCCGTCACCGCGCTCTGGGACCAGGACCGCGACCGTGCCCGCGACATGCTGATCCGCGCCCTCGAGTCCACCCGCTCCGGCCTCACCGAGACCCGCCGCGCCCTCCAAGCCCTGCGCGCCACGCCCTTGGAGGACCTGGGCCTGCCCGAGGCCATCCGCGAGCTGGCCGAGTCCGCCGCCGAGCGTGCCCACCTGGACCTAGACCTGGCCATCGACGCCGATCTGCCCTGCCAACCCGCCGACGTGGGGCAGGCCGTCTATCGCGTGGCCCAAGAGGCGCTGGACAACGTGATCACCCACGCCCACGCCAGCCGCCTGCGCGTCAGGCTCCAGCAGGACGACGGCGCGCCCGAGCTCATCAT
>CAYOBT010000300.1:0-3986 GCA_964402205.1 uncultured Anaerolineales bacterium | reverse complement strand
CGTAGAGCATGTTGATCGGCGCCGTGTGGTGATACAGCCGTTCAGAGCCCCAATAGCGCCGAACCATGTTCATGTCCAGGTACCAGCTCTGCACGGGCGTCTGACGGGTCGACATGGCCTCAACGGCACGTGCGCTAAAGGTGATGGGCGCCAAGCCTGGCGGGCAAGAGAGGCACTTTTGCGTGCCGCTGTAGCAAGCGTCGATACCCCACTCGTCGACAAGCACTGGCATGCCGCCTAGGCTGGTGACGGCGTCCACTAGGAGCAGGGCTCCGGCGGCGTGGACGATGGCGCCCAAATCCTCCAGCGGCTGCGCGGCACCTGTGGAAGTCTCTGCATGGACGATGCCTACGACCTTGAAGGGGCCCCGTTCGCGCAGCGCGGTCCGAATGTCGTCGGGCGAGAACACTTGGCCCCAAGGCACCTCGATAGCCTCGACCTCGGCACCGGCACGAGAGGCGACGTCGCGCATCCGCTCGCCAAAGACGCCAGCCGAACAGACCAGCATGCGATCTCCTGGCTCGATCAGGTTGACGACGGCGGTTTCCATGCCCGCCGATCCTGTCCCGCTGACAGCCAGCGTGAGCTGGTTCTCGGTGCGAAAGACCTGCTGGAGCATGGCCCGTATCTCGTCCAGCAACTGGATGCACTGCGGGTCCAGGTGCCCGATGGTGGAGTGGGCCATGGCCTTCAACACGCGCGGATGCACGTCGGACGGGCCGGGTCCCATGAGGACGCGGCGTTGGATCTCGGAGACACGCATGGTGGGGCTCCTCCCTAGAAGTATGTCGACGTCTATCGAGCATCTCCCATTATAGCCGAGGATCCTAACGGCAGGCCAAGCTCAGCGGCCGAGGCGCAACAGAGAGTTGACAGCGGCACTCACACTATTTATAATATATATCAATAAATATTATATACTATCCTGATCCGCGCGGATGGGCGGGGAGGAGGGTCTGATGAGACGGCGAGAGTTTGTGCTAGGAAGCTTGGTGCTGGCGGCTCTGGGCGCCTGTTCTCCCGCGATGGAGACGCCGGTGCAGACGGATGAAGATGAGAGGGAGGAACCTGTGGACAAGGTGACCAAGTCGTTGGAAGAGTGGCGCGAGATTCTGACCGATGAGCAGTTCCGAGTGACGCGACTCAAGGGCACGGAGCGAGCTTTCACGGGCGAGTACTGGGACCATCACGAGAAGGGCGTCTATCACTGCGTGTGTTGCGACCATCCCCTGTTCGACTCGGAGGACAAGTTCGATTCGGGGACGGGATGGCCTAGCTTCTCCGACACGGTTGGCCCCAACGCAGCAAGTACCGAGGGCGATCTCAGCCTGGGCATGCGCCGGACCGAGGTGCTGTGCAAGCGATGTGACGCCCATCTGGGTCACCTGTTCGAGGATGGGCCCAAGCCGACAGGGCTGCGTTACTGTATCAACTCGGTGGCGCTGCGCTTCGAGCCCGACGAGGGGTGACGGTTCGCTCGCACGAGTGTGGGGGATGAGGATGGCGCTCCGGCTGGCCGGAGCGCCCTTTTGGTGTGAGTGCCCCACCAACGCCCCGGCTACAGCCTTTCGAAACGCGCCTGGAAGAAGCGCAGATGCTTGGGTTCGTAGACCATGCGGAGACCCCGTGTCCCTTCTCGATGCTCGTACACGTTGAGCGCCGACTCGGCGGTGACGTCCATATGGGCTTGGGTATAGACGCGTCGAGGGATGGTGAGTCGCACCAGCTCGAGCTTGGGCCCGCGATGGTCGCCCGTCTCGGGATCGCGGCCTGCGCTCACGATGCCGCGTTCCATGGCGCGGATGCCCGAATCCAGATAGAGTTCGGCGGCCAGGGTCTGTGCCGGGAAGTGATCCTGTGGCATGTCCGGGTAAAAGCGACGCGCGTCGAGGAACACCGCGTGTCCTCCCACGGGCTCCACAATGGGAATGCGCCAGTCTTGCAGCAGCTCGCCCAGGTAGAGCACCTGACCTACCCTGGCCCGTACGTGATCGTCCTGGACCGACTCGACGATACCCCGTGCCATCGCCTCCATGTCACGGCCAGCCAGGCCGCCGTACGTGTGCAGTCCCTCGTAGATGACCACCATGTTGCGGGCCTCGTCGAACAGGCCCTCGTCGTTCATGGCTAGCCAGCCGCCGATATTCACGAGCGCGTCCTTTTTGGCGCTCATCCAGGAGCCATCGGTGTTGGAGCAGAACTCGCGGAGGATGCTCGCGATGGTGCGATCGGCAAAGCCGGCCTCGCGCTGCTGGATAAAGTAGGCATTCTCTACCATGCGGGTCGCATCGAGGTAGATGGGGATGCCATAGCCGGCGCAGAGCTGGCGCAGCGCACGCACATTGCTCATCGAGACGGGCTGCCCTCCTGCCATGTTGACGGTGCCGGCCAGGCTGATGTAGGCGATCTGGTCGGCACCGTGCTGCTCAATGAGGCTTTGCAGCTTGGTGAGGTCCACGTTGCCTTTGAAGGGGTGCTGGCTGCTAGGCTCGTGGGCCTCGTCGATGATGACGTCGACAAAGGTGCCCCCCGCTAGCTCTTGATGGAGCCGAGTTGTCGTGAAGTACATGTTGCCGGGCACGAGCTGTCCCGGTTTGATCGCTATCTGCGAGAGGATATGCTCGGCGCCTCTGCCCTGGTGCGTCGGGACGAAATAGCGGTACCCATAAGTGCTCCTGGACGGCCGCTTCGAGATGGTAGAAGTTGCGCGAGCCGGCATACGCCTCATCGCCGAGCATCATACCGGCCCATTGGCGATCGCTCATGGCGCTTGTGCCCGAATCGGTGAGTAGATCGATGTACACGTCTTCGCTGCGCAGCAGGAACGTGTTATAGCCGGCCTCGGCGATGGCCTGCTCGCGGTAGGGGCGGGTGGTCACGCGGATGGGCTCGACCATCTTGATCTTCCAGGGCTCTGCCCAGGAACGGCGGCCACGCTGCTGCCCGATGGTTCTGGTGGTTGGCGACATTGCCTTCTCCTCGATCTCTGTGTGAAACGATCCTCTGCCCGAAGCTAGGCGCATTGTAGGGCCCGGTCACCGGGCGTCAATGCAGAGGCTGGGCGCGGGAGCCTTGAGGTAGCGGCGTGAGGCAGCTATCATCTGTCTGGCGGATGGACGGGCTTTCTGCAAGAGGAGCTGCTATGGAGTGGCTTGCCGGTGCATACGATGTCGTCGTGGTAGGCGGCGGCGCGGCGGGGATCTGCGCGTCCCTGCAATCCGCTCGGGCCGGAGCGTCCACTCTGCTGGTAGAGAAAAACGCTCTGCTGGGCGGCACGATGACTACGGGTGGCGTTTGCTTCCCTGGGCTGTTCTGGGCGTGGGGACGGCAGATCATCGCCGGCGTGGGTTGGGAGCTGGTTCGGCGTACGTTAGATGAGATGGACGCCGAGCTGCCTCCCTATGACGATCTGAGCTTGCCGCACCCGCGTCATCAGGTTCCGCTGGACGCGCCGCTCTTGGCCGCTCTAGCGGACGAGCTGCTGCTGGAGGCTGGCTGCACGATCTTGCTGCATACCATGCTGGCCGAGTTGCGCTGGGATGGAGAGCGCTGGCAGGTCACGCTCTGCTGCAAGGAAGGACTGCGCCAGGTGTCGGCCAGAGCCATGGTCGATGCCACCGGCGACGCCAACGCGGTGCGCCTAGCGGGAGGCGCCTTGCACCGGCACGAGACACTACAGCCGGGCACCATCATGATGAAGGTCGAGGGCTACGATCGCGAGAACCTCGATTATGTTGCCATCGCATCGGCCTTTGAGAGCGCAGCTAGCGAGGGGCACGTCAAGTGGAGCGACGTGGGCTCGCACAGCCCCCGCGCCGTTGAGCACTTTTTGCGTGCAGGCGGTGGCAATTGCACGCATGTGGTAGGCGTGGATGGCGAGACGAGCTCGGGGCGCACCGAGGCAGAACTGGAGGCGCACCGGCTGGTGCTGCGCCTATATCGGTTCTTCCGGGAGCAACCCGGTTTGGAGGGGTTCCGCGTCGTGT
>CAYOBT010000299.1:0-3987 GCA_964402205.1 uncultured Anaerolineales bacterium | reverse complement strand
GAACACGCACAATCGCTGTGGCGGCGTGGTTCTCAATCCCGAGCAGATGGCGCCTGTCGTTGACGTGGTGCGACAGCACGGCCTGGCCATCCATCTCGACGGTGCTCGCATCTTTAACGCGGCCGCTGCGCTGGGCATGGACGTGGGGGAGCTGGTGGCACCGGCCGATTCGGTGCAGTTTTGCTTCTCCAAGGGGTTGGCGGCGCCTATCGGCTCCGCAGTGGTCGGCTCTGAAGCGTTCATCGAGGAGGCGCGCCGTAACCGCAAGATTGTCGGTGGCGGCATGCGTCAGGCGGGAGTGATCGCGGCCGCTGCCGAAGTAGCGATGGATACCATGGTGGACCGCTTGGCCGAGGACCACGCCAATGCTCGCATCTTGGCAGAAGGGTTGGCCGAGGGCCCGGGTTTCGTCATCGATCTTCACACGGTCCAGACGAACATCGTCATCTTTGGATGCGACGGTCCCGCGATCTCCTCGGAGCGCATGGTTGGTGCCTGGCGTCAGGAGGGTGTGCTGCTCAACGCCATGGGGCCGGGAAGATTCCGCGCCGTCACGCACTATGGCATCACGAGGGACGACGTAGACGCGGCGCTGCTGGCGGCGCCGCGGGTGATGGCGTTGGCCAAGGCCGGCTGAACAGCATCGTTGGCGTAGCTTGGGTGTTGGAAAAAGGGAGTGAGAGCTGCTCCCTGTAGTTGGACGGCTATGCGAGGGATTGGCCTGGCATAGCGATGGCGCGGGTGGACGCTCGGGCCATGAGAGGAGTCATGATGTCGTCGCAAGTGGTGTCCCCCGAGCTACGTCGGCAACGTCGGGCATGGTACATGTACGATCTTGGGAACTCGGCCTATGCGGCGGTCGTGCTGCTGGCCGTCTATTCGGCCTATTTCCAAGGCACCGTGGTGGGGGGTGCGGAGGGATCGCGTCTGTGGGGCCTGGCGATCGGGTTGGCGATGCTGGTCGTCGCGATCATCTCGCCCATCCTTGGTGGCGTGGCTGATCATGTCGCCTCCAAGAAGCGGTTCCTGTTCTTCTTTACCGCGGTGAGTTGCGTGTTCACGGGCCTATTGGCGCTCGTTGGGCCCGGCGACGTGGCCAAAGGGATGATCTTCTTCATGGTCGCCGAGATCGGCTATCGCGGCGCTCAGGTCTTTTACGATGCGCTGCTGCCCGAGATCGCGAGCACGGAAGAGATGGGGCGCATCAGTGGTATCGGCTGGGCCATCGGGTCCGCGGGTGGTGTCGTGTGCCTGCTGGTCGTGTTGGCAGCGATCCAACTCCTTCCCGGAATGGTGCCGGGCCTGGACAAAGGGCTGATCGTGCGCCTGTCGCTTGTCTTTACGGCGATTTACTTTGCGATCAGCACGATCCCGCTCTTTCGTCGTCTCAAGGAGACAGCAGACCCCCTGCCGCTGCCTGAGGGCCAGACCTACCTCTCACTCGGGTTCCACAAGCTGGGCCAGACCTTCAAGCAGGTGAACAGCATTCGCGCCTTCCTGACGTTCCTGAGCGCCTACCTGATCTACAACAATGGCATCATGATGGCGCTGAATTTTGCGTCCATCATTGGCGCCGTCGTCTTTGGTCTGGATCAGACGGCTTTGATCGTGTTCGTCATCATCGTCCAGATCACCAACGTGATCGGTGCGTACGCTTCCGGTTGGCTCACGGGAATCGTGGGCAGCAAACGGGCACTGATGGGCTCGATCGCCCTCATGCTCATAGCTATCGTCTGGATGTACATGGCCACCACTAGCACCAGCTACTTTGCTATTGGCGCACTGGCCGGCTTTGCCATGGCGGGGATGCAGGCGCTCAGTCGGGCGCTGGCGGGTAGCCTGGCGCCGGAAGGTCAGAGCGCACAGTTCTTTGGATTCTTTGCTGTGGCAGGGCGCCAATCCTCGTTCCTTGGTCCGGCCATCTATGGCTGGCTTGCGACGTCCTTGGCACGTCGGTACGAGGCTATCGGCATGGCGGCGGATCTTGCCGAGGCGCAAGGGCTACGCGCGGCGATCTGGGCTATCGGCGCGTTCCTGGTGGTTGGCATGGGCCTGCTCATCTTTGTGCGAGAGCGAGCCTACGCACCGGCTGTTGGGCCTGCCATAGAGCCAGTCGGCTGAGCACCACGAGAGGAAGCAACGATGGCCACGACAACGGTCACCTACCCGAGGCGACGCCTGCTACGCGGTGTCTTGCAGAGGACTTCTCGACTGGCATTCTCGATCCTGACCGATATGGAGATCCAGGGGAGCGAGCATCTGCCTAGCTCTGGTCCCCTCATCGTGGTAGGGAACCACTTTTCCTTCCTGGACCCTGCGGTTCTGGTCGGTGTGGCGCCGTGGCCGCTCGAGTTCCTGGGTGGGATGGAGCTTCCCAACGCGCCGCCAGTTGTGCGGTGGATCCCCAAGCTGTGGGGCTATTACCCCGTGTTGCGCGGGGGCAACTCGCGGCATGCGTTGCGAGCGGCAGAGGCTGTACTAGAGCAGGGGGGCATCGTTGGTGTCTTTCCAGAGGCGGGTAACTGGGCTCAAGTGCTGCGCCCAGCCCGTCCGGGTACGGCGTTCTTGGCGGCACGGACGGGCGCCCCGCTTCTTCCCATTGGATACCATGGCTTGCCCCACGTCTTTGAGAAACTGCGCGAGCGTCGACGTGCACGTGTGACGGTGCGCGTGGGCAAGCCCTTTGGTCCATTCCGCGTGACGGCTCGTGGTCGCGAGCGGCGGCGCGTTCTGGATGGTATCGGTCACGAGATCATGGAGCGCATCGCGGCGCTGATCCCGGACGAGAAGCGAGGCTACCTATCTTCGGACCCAGCCATTCGAGAGGCCGCCAAGGGTACGGAGATCTACCCGTGGGATGAGAGTCCCGAGGGGACATAGCGCTCGGGAGCAAAGGCTGGTTCTGAGGGGGCGCGGTCCATGGCGACCGCGCCCTTGGCGTGTACAGCCGAGCCGAGAGCAGACCGGAGCGAGACGGGCGAGGATTCAGAATTCACACGGAATGGACGCACTCGGGGCCAAGCCACAGCCATCGAGATGGCGGATTGGCCTATAATGGGGGCTTGGTTGAGATTGTGTCGGCAGATTGGAGGCGACATGCGACGTTCACGGTGGCGATGGACTGCGATCATGCTTGCGATGTTGGCGTTCTGCGCGCTGCCAGTTCGCGCCTGGGACGACGTCTGGGGGATTCGGGATAACGGCAGCTTTGAGGCGGGAGGCTATGGCGGTTGGTACCTGGAAGGACTCACCACCGGGGACAGTATCCCTGTGTGGGTTGCCGGGCCTGGTGTCTCCGAGGCGTATCCTCTGGCATTCGAGGTGGAGCCTTCCCATGGATACTATGCCTTGGTGGCGTCGTGGTCGTTTCCGAGCGTTTCTCAATACCTCGCGTTGGTCAGCTATCTGGACATTCCGGAAGGTGTGCCGGGCTCCTGGCGTCCCGGCATCGCCTTTGAGTTCAGGGCAGTATCGCAGGCAAGTGGTGTGCCCAATAGTGTCGGTGCCGACGACGCGCCTGCCGCCGCCGTGCTGGACGTCGGCGTGATCGACGCTTCCGAGTTGGGCCAGGCGATTCAGGACGAATCCCCAGACTATGCGCTGAGAGAGGTCGTCTACACGACGACGGTTGGCGCCGGCATCGATACGGGGAACGTGACCGCTGTCGTGGACCTATCCCTCCTGGCGGGCAGCGTTGGCGCTGTGGTGATCAACATGTCGTCTAGTGGGAACACGAGCAGCTATGAGCTCTGGGGCCAGATCGACAACGTGCGGCTAGTGCAGATCCCAGAGCGCGAGCGATCGGACGTGTCGGTGATCGTGTACGGCGGCTGGGGCGGGATCCCTGTGGATGCCTGGGCGGGGGCGGTGCCCCAGGAGCGGCAGTACACGGCTGTCAACGCATTCGGCGAGCAGCAGGCGATGTGGAGCTTCTGGGTGGACCCGGACAACGACTGGCAGGTGACAACGCAGCCCACGCTGCCGGCA
>CAYOBT010000298.1:0-3994 GCA_964402205.1 uncultured Anaerolineales bacterium | reverse complement strand
TGCGAAGCGCCTTGCCCTCGCGCACCTGGACGCCTGCGACCTTGCCCGCGCGAGGAATCGAAAAGACCTGGCGCACCACTGCACGACCGTGCACCACCTCGTGCTCTTCTGGCTCGAGCATGCCCGTGAGGGCCTTTTGGACGTCCTCGATCAGCCGGTAGATGACGTCATACGTTCGTATGTCCACCCCCTCGGCCTCTGCCATGCGCTGTGCCGATGCATCCACGCTGACGTTAAAGCCGATCACCACAGCGTCCGAAGCGACGGCCAGGTTGACGTCCGATTCGGCGATATTGCCGACGCCTTCGTGGATGAAATCCACCGAGAGGTCGCCAACCTCTATCTGCTCCAGCGAGCTGCGGATGGGATCGATGCTGCCCTGCACGTCGGCCTTGAGAATGAGGTTGAGCGTCTGGGCAGCGCCTTCCTGGGCGCGCGCGTAGATCTCGTCCAGCGACAGGGCTTCAGGGCGCCTGGTGCTGGCCTCAGCGGCTTCCTGTGTGCGCTCTTCAGCGATCTGCCTGGCGATTCGCTCGCTCCCCACCTTCTCAAAGCGGTCTCCCGCCTGCGGAACATCTCGCAGTCCCATGACGACGACGGGTTGCGAGGGCGTTGCCTCGTCGATGTTCTGCCCGCGATAGTCAAACATGGCTCGAATGCGCGCCGACGTGCTGCCAAGGATGAGGGCGTCACCCACTTTGAGCACGCCGTCATGGACCAGCAGCGTAGCGATAGGCCCGCGCGTGCGGTCCAGGCGCCCCTCGATGACGGTGCCTTGGGGGTTGCGGCGAGGATTGGCCTTCAGGTCTGCCATCTCGGCGACGAGGAGGATCATGTCTAGCAGCGTCTCGATGCCCTGCTTGGCCTTGGCCGATACGGGCACGACGATCGTCTCACCACCCCAGTCCTCGGGCACCAGGCCGAGGTCGGCTAGCTGCTGCTTGACCCTGTCCGGGTTGGCAGTGGGCAAGTCCATCTTGTTGAGGGCCACGACGATGGGGACGTGTGCAGCCTGTGCGTGGTTGATGGCCTCGTGCGTTTGTGGCTGTACGCCGTCGTCTGCCGCGACAACTAGGACGGCGATGTCGGTGACGCTGGCACCACGGGCACGCATCTCGGTGAATGCCTCGTGGCCTGGTGTATCCAAGAAGGTGATTCGCTTGTCTTGGGCGGTGACCTGGTACGCGCCAATGTGCTGAGTGATCCCGCCCGCCTCTGTCTGTTGGACGCTGGTCTCACGGATCACGTCCAACAGGGACGTCTTACCGTGGTCAACGTGTCCCATGATGGTGATGACGGGTGGCCGCGGAGTAAGGTATCGCAGCTCCTCTTCCGTGTAGACGGTCCGGCGGACGTGGGTATCAACGACGGCCTCGGCCTCGGCCTCGACCTCTGGCTCTTCCTCCGCTTGCTCCTCGGCGATCTTGTAGCCTAGCTCTTCGGACGCGATGGCCGCCGTCTCATAGTCGATGAGCTGGTTGATGTTGGCCATCACGCCGAGGTTCATGAGCTGCTTGATGAGCTCAATGGGGCTGGTTCCCAGTGTCTCGGCAAGCTCTCGTACGGTGATCTGCTCGGGGAGCTGGATGGGGCTACCGTTCTGTACCGGCGGACTGGCATCCCCAGGGTTTGCCGACGGCGGGGTTGATGGCGCTGCGCCACCGCGGCTCTTGGGTCGCGACGAGTCGGAACGCCTGGACCTGGCTTGGAGCCCCTTATGGCTTGCTGGGGGGTCTCCCATAGCATGTCGGCTCTGACCCGCACGCGGGTCTCCGATAGCTTGGCCCTTGCTCTGGTTTCTGTTTCTTGCCATGGCGGTTCCCCCTCTTTGTGTTTGGCACGCGCGCCCCGCTGGGTTTCCAGGCGCATCCGAACGCGTGAGCGCGTTGGTGCTATCACATAGCGCCTAGGCTCTCCGATGGTCGGTTCGCTGGCCGGAGCATGCGGGTCTCGGATTCTGGGGAGGCGTTGAGGGGTGCGGAAGAGGCTGCTAGTGTTTTCCTATGCAGCCATAGGCATCTCCCTCAAGGCGTCCAGCGCCGAAGCGCACGTCATGCCTACCATCCTCGTTCGCGGGACATCGACATTGATCCTGATTGCGACGGTCCGAAAGGTTGCTTCTGGATTGGCGAGTTCTGCATAGGCCGATCAGGTCGTGTCGTCGAGCTGCGCAGCATAGGTTGCCAACTCCTTGCGCTGCTCGTCCGAGAGTCTCGTTCTCAAAGCGTGTTCTAGGCGATTGCCGGCCAGCGCCTGCTCCCAGCAGCTTGGCTCTGGGCACACATAGGCACCGCGGCCTGGTCCCTTGCCGCTGGGGTCGATCTGAATCTCCCCTGCAGCCGTGCAGCCAATGCGAATCATCTCGCGCTTGGGCCGCGCCGTGCGGCACCCAACGCACGTTCGCTGTGGCTGGCGCCTGACTCTTGGCTTGGCCATGGGTCTCCCTTGGGCCTTGAGTGAGAAGCGCCGCTAGTAGATCTCTTCGTCTTCCCAGTCTTCCCAATCGCGATTGCGCTTGTGCCGCTTGCGGGCAACAACCTCACCGAGGCGCTCGTCGTACACGAGGCGTCGCTTGCGCTTCTTGGAGCGACCCTTTGGCTGTCCCTCCTCGTCGAGGTCCTCGTCACCATCCGCCCACTCTTCCGACTCGTCCACAACCTGCTTTTCCTCGGACACGACCCCTGGCTCCTCGTCCTCTGTCTGGGCCTCTTCTGGCTCGATATCGCGCTCGTCCGGCTCTTGATCTGTGCTAGGCTCTTCAGCTTTGAGATCCTCGCTCTCGACCTCAGCCGACTCAACTTCGGCCGCTGGTTCGGGCTCAGGCTCTTGCTGGAGCGGTTCCTCCGCCGCGTCGGCCTGCTCTGTGAGCTCTTCCGTGGCGGATGCCTCGGGATAGGTCTCCTCTGGCTCTGCCTCTTGCGAGGGTTGCTCATCCTCTGTGTCGATCTCGGTGGCGGCGACCTCCGCTTCCTCTTCTTCGGCCTCGAGCGCATCCAGCCCCACTTCGGCCTGCGCCAGCAGGGCGGCGGCGGCCTCCTTGGCGGCTTTGCGCTCGGCTTCCTTGGCTGCGGCCTCTCTCGCCTCAGCGGCAAGACGCTCGGCATCCTCGGCGGCCTCAGTTTCGCTGCGGATATCGATGCGCCAGCCCGTGAGCTTGGCGGCCAGACGCGCGTTCTGTCCCTCTTTGCCGATGGCGAGCGATAGTGCCTGGTCTGGCACAATCACCGTGGCCGACTCGGTGGTAGGGTTGAGAATCACGTTCGTGACTTGGGCGGGGCTCAGTGCGTTGGCGATAAAGGTGCGTTCGTCCTTGGACCACTCGACGACGTCAATCTTTTCGCCGTTGAGCTCGTTCACGATACTCTGGATGCGCACGCCACGCATGCCTACGCAGGAACCGACCGGGTCCACGCCAGGTTGAAGAGCAGCTACGGCGACCTTGGAGCGCGAGCCCGCCTCTCTGGCAATCGACTTGATCTCCACGGCGCCATTGTAGATCTCGGGTACTTCGCGTTCGAGAAGGCGGCGAAGGAGTCCCTTGTCACGGCGCGATACGATGATCTGTGGACCGTGACCAGAGCGGTCAACGGTGAGGAGATAGACGGTGAGCCGCTGGTTGAAGCGGTAGTACTCGCCTGGAATCTGCTCGCCGCGCGGCAGCAATCCCTCGGCTTTGCCGAGGCCAAGCGTGACGTTCTGCGATCGGCCGTCCACGTTGCGCACCACGCCGTTCACAATCTCGCCGACGCGGTCCACGTACTCGACATAGACCGAGTCGCGCTCCGCCTCGCGGATGCGCTGCATGATCACCTGCTTGGCGGTCTGGGCGGCGATCCGTCCAAAGTTGCGAGGCCTTAGCTCGATCTCTACGGTAGAGCCTAGCGTGGCCTCCGGATCGTGCTCTCTCGCTTCGGCTAGGGGGATCTCTTCCTGCTCGTCTTCAACCGTCTCGACAACTTGCTTGTGAACATAGACGCGTGCCTGGCCAGTATGC
>CAYOBT010000297.1:0-4010 GCA_964402205.1 uncultured Anaerolineales bacterium | reverse complement strand
CTTGGCCAGAGCCTGCATGATGCACTGGACATCCACGACCATGGCCTCGATGGCCCCGGTCGCGATGGCCAGCTCCTGCGAGAGAAAGTTGCCCGCGGGAGGGATGCCGTGTCGCATTAGCACCTCGTTCGCGGTGCAGCAGATGCCAGCCAGGTTGATGCCCTTGGCGCCCTGCTCCTCGGCATAGGCCAGCAGCTCTGGATCGGTCGATGCCGCCACGATCATCTCCGACAGTGTCGGCTCGTGGCCATGCACCACGACGTTGACCTCGTCCTCCTTCAGTACGCCCAGGTTGACTCGGCTCTG
This sequence comes from uncultured Anaerolineales bacterium, assembly GCA_964402205.1. Lineage (GTDB taxonomy): Bacteria > Chloroflexota > Anaerolineae > UBA1429 > UBA1429 > DAIRUQ01. The sequence continues at coordinate 3,704 of CAYOBT010000297.1, read as the reverse complement.
CACCGGGCTCGGCGTGCCGAATAGGATGTCGCTGATATCTGTGGCCAGCATCGAGCCGCCCCATCCATCACCGATGGCTGCTCGCACCACCTGTGTGAGAATACTCTCAGCGTCCTGATCGACGCCCATATGGGTCCGGTGCATGATCTCGACGATCTCCCGATCCACACCGCGTGGGGTGACCCCTTGCTCCTCCCAAAGCTTCTGACGAGCGGGAGTAGCTCGGCCGATGTTCAAGAGCTCTCCCTCTTGGCGACCAAACTCGGCCAGGGCAGTCTTGCCGACCTCCAACGCCAACTCATTGGTCGAGAGGCCATCGGCCTTGATACCAAGGTAACCCGCTACAGCGCGCAGCTTGCCCTCGTCACGAATCCGGTAGCCCTCGGTCTCGCCTCTGGCCACGGCAAGAAGGGCATGGGCCAAAGAGCGACCATGGTCAGAGTGGGCTGCTGCGCCACCCGCCACCGCTCGGGCTAGGTTCCTTGCGCTGACGGTGGCACGCGTGGCGCCGCATACCCCACGGTCGACCTTGCCTACGAGACGACACGGGCCCATCGCGCAGATACGACAGCAGATGCCATCCGCGCCAATGGGGCACGGCTTGATGGCATCGGCTCGGTCAAAGGCTGTCTCAACCGACCCCTCACAACACGCCAGGACTTCTAGAACCGCCCGATCCGCGCTTCTCGCATCCGTCATTGGGGCTCTCCTTGCATCTTTGCCAGTGTAGACATGCCGTCATCCGGGCATCGGGGACACCGTCTAGTAGCGTCGGAAGTCTCCCGCCATCTCGCGGTCCTTCATCTCGGTCGTCGTCGTCCGATCGATGACGACGTACCAAGTCGAACCGTCTTCGTGCCGCTGAGCGAACGTCAAAGCCGGCAACTCTACGCCGGGTTCGTACCCGGCGGTCGCCAAGGCCTCGACCAGATCGTCGCTCGTGAGGACTGACTCGTCGTATTGGACCCGCACTTGCCGAGCCGCCGCGCTAGCCACCACCTCCGCTATGCCCGAATGCTGAGAAAGCGCCTCGCGCACGCGCGTCACGTGGTGGTCAGCATACATGGTAGGCAGATCAAACGTGCATTCTTCCACGGCAGATCCTCCATTTCATCGCAGACTAGCCTGCTTTCACACTCCAGCGATCACGCTTGAGACTGTAGCCGCTGCTATGTCCGATCACGCCACCGTGCAGCGCACACGGTGGATCACCAAACAGCCATCCGATCCCAAATGCAGCGTAGGCAACCAGAAGCCGAGGAAGCGCGAGCGCGGGGGAAACGGGGACCCGGCTGCCCCGTGCTGCGCTCACGCATGCCCAGACCCGGCCTGCCCTCGCGAAGGCTTGGACCACCCACGTCGCTAGCGTGCGTGCATCGCTCGCCTTGACCCAGCGGCAATGGTTTGAAACGACGTCGATCATTGACGATATCACAGTGCATAGCAGCGGCGAACATCTGTTCGAGCGGCAGGGGATACCCTAGGCACGAAAAAAGCCATTGCCCACTCACGAGAGCGGACAATGGCTTGAGGCCACACCGGCAAGAGCTCACCCAGCAGGCAGCCCGAGGCGCGTTCACCGGCCGCGATGGCGTGACGTAAGGCACGCTCGCCAAGCGGCGGCGACGAGTCGGTTGCGAGAAGACACCGACTGCAGCAACTCATAGGTCTACCTCTACACGCCGAGAAAGCCAGATCAGGCAGTCCATCTGCTGACTGTCCTCACGCTAGGGGTCCGAAATGCCTTCTACTACCAACCACAACGGGCGAGTCGCAGAGCGACAAGCCCTTGGCGGCTGTGCGCATTCCAGTTGACCAGGCAACAATGAAGCGGGACGCAAGGATCAGTGCTGACCTGAGCCCTTTGCCCCAGCTCGCGACGGGAGCTCTGGGTGCATCATTGCTTCGTTGTTAAGAGTACGATGATACTAGGACGATCCTGGTTCCATATCCAAGAGTATAATTGCCCGGACCAGCAACGTCAAGGGCTTTGGACGAGAATCGAACTCTTGCCCAGCCCGCTTGTGCTCAGAATGTCGCGTACCCGAGCGGCCATCTCTGGGACGGCATCATAGATGGCCGTGCCAGCCATGTCAGCCTCGATGACCCCATCATCCATGGGCAGCCACCCGACCAGATGGACACCATTCAGCCCATGTTCCACAAAGGCCAGATCGCGTTCATCCCGCACCTTGTTGGCCACAGCGACGGTGGTGGGAATGCCAAGATCGTGGGCAAGATGCACGATGTCGTTCGTGACACCAACGCTACGGCGCCCCGGCTCGACGACGACGAACATCACGTCGACAGAAGCCGCCGTCCCTCGGCCCAAGTGCTCTAGCCCCGCTACCATGTCCATGAGCACCGTCTCGCGTTCCCGAAGGAGCAAGTGGGAGACCAGGGCGCGCAGCAGCGTATTCTCTGGGCACACGCACCCAGCACCGGCCCCCCTGACCGAGCCCATACGCAGCAAGTGCACGCCGCGATGTGCGACGGAGAACCGCGAGGGGATATCGTCAACGCGAGGGTTTAGCCGAAAGTAGGCCCCAGACTCTCCTGGGCGAGCGCCGGTACGCTCTTCGATGAGATCGGGCATGTCGGCCACCGCCGCTAGGCCCTCGAGAAGCAAGGGCGGGAAGCCAAGAGCGACACCAAGCGTGGGATTGGGGTCCGCGTCAATGGCATAGACCTTCTCGCCTCGCTCTGCGAGAACATATGCGAGCAGGCTCGCAAAGGTCGTCTTGCCTACGCCACCTTTGCCTGCAACGGCGATCTTGGCCATCGGATCCTCCGATTGGCACAGAAACCAGCGCGTCACCATGATGCACGATGCGAGGCTGCCCGTCAAGCTCGAACCGCGATGCTTCAATAGGAGGTGCGTCCAGATGCGTGCCACGAACTCCCTACGCGAGCTTGACCTTTCGGCAGGGCCCAGCTACGATAGCAGTCAGGCGTCCATCTCGCAACTCTGCCCAGGCTCTCCGAACGCAGGTGTGGTCGACCGGGGGGAACGAGCATGAGCGAGGCCGCTTACCCTCTCACCCTCTCTGTTCTGGGTACATCCCAGAACAGCGGCAAGACTGTGACCTGCATCGGCCTTCTCTGCAAGCTGCTAGCGCCTCCCTACAATCTCAAGCTCACCGATGTTGGCTACATGAAGCCCGTCGGGCAGAGGGCGGCCGTTGTTCCGGCGCCGGACGGCTCCTCCATCGTGGCCGAACGCGACGCTCTCCTAGTCACCGCGCTCATGGGCGTGAATAGGCCACGCTATGATCTCCTCAGCCCTATCCTGTGGCTAGCCGGTAGGACATCGGCCTGCATCGATGACGCCTGCTGCCACGGAGCCGCCCGCATGCGCTCGGCACACATTGAGGCCGTACAGAATGCCTATCGCGCCCTTGCCAAAGGCAAGCGCGCGATGATCATCGAGGGAACCGGACAGATTGGGGTTGGCTCCGTCGGCGGGATCTCGGCGGCAGACACAGTGATGGCCCTGAGAGCCCTGGGGGCACCGGTGCGAGTGCTGCTCGTGACGGCAGGTGACCCTGCTCGGTCTATCGACGAGACGGTCCCGCACCTGCTAGCCCTTGCCCAGTTCGGGGTCTGCGTCGACGGGCTCATCGTGAACCGTGTCGATCCCGACCGTGTCTCCCAGGCGGCCAACATCCTCAAGACCTACTATGGCTGCCTCCTCCCTAGCCTAT
>CAYOBT010000296.1:0-4017 GCA_964402205.1 uncultured Anaerolineales bacterium | reverse complement strand
CTGCGTGGCGATGCCCTAGTTGCACTTGCCGGTGTAGCAGCTCTGGCAGAGGTGACACCCCATGGCCACCAACGCGCTGGTCGCGATATAGACGGCGTCCGCCCCGAGAGCGATGGCCTTTACCACGTCCGCGCTGTTGCGGATGCTCCCTGCGGCGACGATGGACGCACGGTGACGTATGCCCTCGTCGCGCAGGCGCTGGTCGACGGCCGCCAATGCCAGCTCGATGGGGATGCCCACGTTGTTGCGGATCACCGTCGGCGCCGCGCCTGTGCCGCCACGTAGCCCGTCAATAGCGACAATGTCGGCGCCCGCACGCACGATCCCGGAGGCAATGGGCGCGATGTTGTGCACGGCGGCCACCTTCACCGACACTGGCTTTTCGTAGTGAGTGGCCTCTTTGAGGGCAAAGATGAGCTGGCGCAGGTCCTCGATAGAGTAGATGTCGTGGTGCGGCGCAGGCGAGAGCGCATCGGTGCCTTCTGGGATCATTCGCGTCCGCGAGATGTCGCGCGTGACCTTTTCGCCGGGCAGATGGCCACCGATGCCGGGCTTGGCGCCCTGGCCGATCTTGATCTCGATGGCGGCCGCGGTGCGAAGGTAGTCGAGGTGCACGCCGAATCGCCCCGACGCCACCTGCGCGATGGTGACCGGTCCATAGCCATACAGATCGGGATGGAGACCGCCTTCGCCCGTGTTATAGTAGGTGCCCGCCTTGCTGGCGGCGCGCGCCAGTGAGAGGCAGGCATTGTAGCTAATGGATCCGTAGGACATGGCGGAGAACATGATGGGCACGTCCAGCTCGAGCTGCGGGGTGAGCTCGCTGAGGATCTCCCACTCGCCATCTTCGCCAGGCTCTAGCGCAACGGCATCGGGTCGCGATCCCAGGTAGGTCCTGAGCTCCATCGGCTCGCGTAGGGGATCGATGCTAGGGTTCGTCACCTGGGAGGCGTTCAGCAGCATGTGATCCCAGTAGATGCGGTGGGGCTGATCGCAGCCCATGCCCGAGAGCAGCATGCCGCCAGTCTCTGCTTGCTTGTAGATGCTCTGTAGCGCCGAGGCCGTCCAGTTGGCGTGAGGGCGGAACTCGAGCGGGTTGGTGCGGACGTTCAGCGCGTGCGTGGGGCAGAGCGTAACGCAGCGATGGCACCCGACGCAAGCCGAGGGATCGCTGCGCACCGCGTCATCGTCCTCATCATAGTAATGAACATCGTTGGCGCACTGCCGCACGCATACTTGGCAGGCGATGCACTGGAATGCATCGCGCTCGATGATAAAGGCCGGTGCGCCTAGGGAGAGGGCCATGGATGCCTCCACCAGTCTTGAGACGAAAACGACGCCGACTCGCTCGCGCGAGCGGCGCCTGCGCCTGAGAGCCTGCCGAACATGGCAGTACAATGATGGAATAGCGACTATCGATACGTCGAGCCGCTGCGGGGGCGAGCTGATCTGCAAAGCCTCAAGAGTTGGTCCCCCATCTAGCGCCAACGTAGCGTACATCTTAGCAGGCGCCGCTTGGCTTGTGATGGGGCAAGCCGCCCACTGTACCGACTCTCGGGCTGTGCAGGCTGCACAAGCCGACTCAACAGCGCGTGCGGGTTTACTTGGGGTCTCGCGTGGCTTGCGGTAGAATCCCCATGCCTTCTGGTGGCGGATAGGTAGGGAGTGTGACAGTCTTGGCTGGCGAACTGATCCTGGTGGTCGAGGACGAGCCAACCCTGCGCGATACCGTGCAGTACAATCTAGAGAAACAGGGCTTTGCGGTGGAGGCCGCCGCTGATGGCGTGCAGGCTATCCAGAAGGCTCGCGAGCTACACCCCGCCCTCGTTATCCTGGATCTGATGCTTCCGCGCCTGGATGGGCTCCAAGTCTGCCGGATCCTTCGCTCTGAGATGAAGCTCCCCATCATCATGGTGACGGCGCGTACGGACGAGATCGACCGCGTGGTGGGGCTGGAGATGGGCGCCGATGACTATGTCACCAAGCCCTTTAGCATGCGGGAGCTGATGGCGCGAGTCAAGGCGCAACTGCGTCGCGTCGAGCTGCTGACAACAGAAGGCATCACCGGTGCAGGGGCGGTTGGGCAGCGTCTCGTGTTTGATGACCTGACCATCGACACGGCGCGCGGAGAGGTGACATTGGATGGCGAGGTACTGGAGCTCAAGCCGCGCGAGTATGAGCTGCTGACCTACTTGGCCAAGCACAAGGGGCGCGTTCTATCGCGCGGCCAGATTCTGGAGCACGTCTGGGGATGGGAGTACAGCGGCGGCAGCCGCACCGTGGACGTTCACGTGCGCTGGCTGCGGGCCAAGATCGAGCAGGATCCATCGAATCCGCGTCGCATCATCACGGTGCGGGGCATGGGCTATCGCTTTGAGGGGTGAGGGATGGGCTTCCGTCGCATTCTCTGGCGCATCGCGGTTCCTTTCGGCGTGCTCGTGTTCGTCGTCATCATGGGGCTGGCGTCGCATCTTACCAGTGTCGCCTATGACAATCATGTCGCGCAGCTAGAACGTGCGCTGCTGGCAGATGCCGAGGCTTTGGGCGTGGCCTTTGGCGACCAGATCGCCGCGGGGGAGGTCGGGAGCTCTGATCTGGACGAGGCCATCGATCGCTACGCCGACGCCCTTGGCGCGCGCCTAACGCTCATCCGCGAAGACGGCGTGGTGCTGGCCGATTCGGCGCGGGACCCGGCCGAGATGGAGAACCACCGCTACCGGCCAGAAGTCCAGCAAGCCCTTTCGCGAGGTACCGGCAGCAACATCCGGGTCAGCGAGACCATTGGTGTGGAGCTGCTCTACGCCGCCGTTCCTGTTCGCGAGGGAAGCGCGTTAGTGGGGTATGCGCGGGTTGCCCTGCCGCTTGAGGAGGTCGATCGCGGCGTGGCCGATCTCCGGCGACGCATCGTCACGGCGGCCTTTGTGGCCACTGGCCTGGCCCTGATCCTCGGGTCGCTGGTGGCCTCGCGGACTTCGGCGCCCATCCGAGAGCTGACGCGGGTGGTGGAGCGCATGTCGCGCGGCGATCTGGATGCTCGCCTGATCCCCAGCACCCAGGATGAGGTCGGTGCGTTGACCGAGGCGTTCAACGCCATGGGCGATACCTTGCGGGCGACCATCCACTCGTTGCAGGAGGAGCGAGGACGTTCCCGAGCTGTGCTGGACAACATGGCCGATGGCGTCCTCATCGTTGGGCCGGACAATCGGGTCCTGTTGGCGAACAGCGCGGCGTTGGAGCTGCTAGCTTATGCGGGATCCGAGCCCCAGGGGCGCACGCTGGCCGAGGTCGTGCGTCATCACGAGCTGATTTCGCTCTGGTCCGAGAGTCGTCGTGAGAGGGACCAGTCCGTTGGCCTCGTCGAGATGCGACCCGAGGGCCCCTATGTCCAGGCCATCGTCACGCCTCTCGTGAACGACGAGGACCACGGCGGCCTGCTCTTGCTGCAGGACCTCACTGAGATTCGCCAGGCCGATATGACGCGGCGCGAGTTTGTGGGCAACGTCAGCCACGAGCTCCGCACACCCCTTGCATCGATGAAAGCCCTTGCCGAGACGCTTCACGATACGATCGTGGACGATCCAGAGGCATCCAGGCGCTTTCTCACGAACATGGAAGCCCAGATCGACGCCATGACGCAGATGGTGAGCGAGCTGCTCGAGCTGACGCGCATCGAGTCGGGGCAGGTGCCGCTAGATCTGACGCCCACGCGTCCCGTCGATGTGGTCATGCCGCGGGCTGAGCAGCTGCGACCGCAGGCCGAGAGGAAGCAGATCATCCTTGAGGTGGATGTCCCCGACGGCTTGCCGCTCGTTCTGGCCGACGTCGAGCGGGCTGGCCAAGTGGTGACCAACCTGTTGCACAACGCCATCAAGTTCACCCAGCCCAATGGCCTGGTCCGTGTCTCGGCGCGAGAGGTGGGTGATGAGGTGGAGTTCGGCATCAACGACAACGGGCCTGGCATTCCCCCGTATGCCGTGCAGCGCATTTTCGAGCGGTTCTACAAATCGGATCATAGCC
>CAYOBT010000295.1:1142-4032 GCA_964402205.1 uncultured Anaerolineales bacterium | reverse complement strand
GGCCGCGCGACGACGGCGAAGAAAGCCCCCGCTTCGGTCGGGGCCGCGGCCTGCTGATCTGGCTGCTGATCATCGGCGCCGTGATCCTGGCCGTGAGCCTCGCGCCCGAGCGCATGGGCTCGGGCAACGAGCACGGCAAGCTGATTCGCGCCGGGACATCCTGGTCCAACCTGCCTGCAGATCGCTCGTTCTACGCATCCCTTGCCGATCGTGGGTACCTAGGGATACTGGCTAGCGACGATATCAGCAGTGGCGAGGTGGTCATCTGGCCAACTGATCGCGCCATCGGGCTGGCCAAGTGGGCTGCATCGTCTAGCGAGGACGCTAGTAGGGACTCGGTGCAATCAGCACCAGAAGGAGATGCACATGTTGAGACATAAGAAGGCGTTGCTGATCCTGCTACTAGTAGTGGCCGTTGCCATGGCCGTCGCACTGCCCGTAGCAGCTACCGAGTTCGCGGAAGGCGCCACACTCGGCGAGGACGAGGTAGTCGATGATGACCTTTTCATCTCGGGAGATCTCGTCTACATCAACGGCACCGTGACGGGGAATGTGGTGGCATCTGGCAGTCAGGTGGTGGTCAATGGCCAGATCGGCGGCAGCCTGGTCACCACGGCGCAGACCATCAGGATCAACGGCACGATCCGCGGTAGTGCCTATGCTGCTTCAGCCTCTATGGAGCTCGGCCCCGGCGCCTCGGTCGGCCGCAACCTCTACTATGCCGGCTATGGCCTCACGACCCAACCCAATGCGGCCATTGGTCAGGATGTCCTCGCCGCCGTGTACCAGTTCATCCACAGCGGCAGTGTTGGCCGTGATGCGCGAGCGGCAGTAGGCGCCGCAGAGATCGTGGGATCCGTCGGGCGCGACCTCGTGGTGGACCTTGGCGACGAGCCGGTCACTGGAAGCGCGCCGGGCATCGTCTTCCCTGGCGCACCTCCAAGCATCGCGCCCGGCCTTAGAGTCGCCCCTGATGCCCAGATCGGCGGCGTGTTGCGCTACATCAGCCCCACCGATGACGGTATCAGCATCAACGCCGAACCAGACGGCGGCGTGCGTCATGTGCGACCTGCGCAGCCCGATGAACCAGAGGGTGAGGGCGACGAGGTCCTGACCGGCCTCGCAGCGTTCGGCCTCGCCGTGCTGCGTTGGCTCTACGGGCGCCCCCAAGAGCTGGTGACGCTGCTCCTGTTGGGAGCCCTGGGCTTGTGGCTGCTACGTTCGCGCTACCTTGGCGTTGTGGACGTCGCTGCTGACAAGCCAGTCGAGTCCGCAGGATGGGGCCTAGTGGCGACCATTGGCGGCTATGTGGCCTTTGCGGTGATCGCGGTGATCATCGTCGTCGCAGGTCTCGCCTTGGCCGTCATCAGTCTTGGCGGCCTGACCGGCAGCTTTTTCGCCATCGCGCTCTCGTGTTTGCTGGCTCTCTTTATCCTGTTTCTGTTCGCCGTCAAGTGGGCAAGCAAGCTGGTCCTGATCTACCTGGTGGGCCGCGCGATCCTGCGCGGCATCTCACCCAAGGAGCAAGGGATCGGCTGGCCGCTGGTGATCGGTGCCCTGATCTACGTCGTTCTCCGCGCCATACCGGTCGTGGGCGGCCTGCTGGCGCTCATCGTGACGCTGGTAGGCATGGGCGCCCTTGCCCAGTACGTCAGCGACCTGCTCAAGGGAGAGACTGCTCCTCCGGAGCCCTCCTCGGATTAGGTCACCACCAAAAAGTCCAGACACACGAACGGGGCGCCCGATATCGGGCGCCCCGTGGCCTGTTCTCCCCTCCGATCCGTCCTGCGCGATCTACGCTTCGATAGCTATCCTTCCTTCTTTTCCCGCACTGCATGGCCCTATATGTCTTCGGGAATTCACATGATCTTGCCACATATCCTATTGACTTGGCTGACTTTGGTGCTACGCTAGACTTAGGTCTATATCCTGCGTTTGTCTTGTTGCCTTTCTCTCCTAGCAAATGCTGGCGATCCTCGAAACACAAAGGAGTTGCGCCGTGAAGACACATCGAGCCGCTACTCTCATCGTTCTGCTTGCTTCTCTCCTCACGCTTGGGGGTCCCGTGACCCCCGCTGCCGCCTCGAGCCGCGTCCTGCCAGAAATCGTCGGCCAGATCGGCGGCAGCAGCCATGCCGTGGACGTCCAGGGCGACTATGCCTACCTGGGCGTCGGGCCACGGCTGGTGGTGTTGGACGTATCCGACCCGAGCAATCCCACCATGCTGGGCCAGACGGGTGTCATGGGAGACGTGGTGCAAGGCATCGCTGTGGCTGGGGGCTACGCCTACTTGGCCGCCGAGTACGCGGGCATGCAGGTGGTGAACGTCTCGGACCCCACAGATCCGCAGATCGTGGGCTCGTGCGATGTGCCGAGCCGTGCGAGGGATGTCGCCGTGGCTGGATCCTATGCCTACGTGGCCGACTGGAGCGAGGGCCTGCAGGTCGTGGACGTGTCCGATCCTGCGCAACCCTACGTTGTAGGCTCTTACAAAGTCTCAATGTCGCCCGAGGCGCATAGCGTAGCGGTCGCGGGGAACTACGCATACGTGGGAGGCTATTTAGACCGGCCCGGCACCGGCGTCGTGGACGTCTCCGATCCCACCGACCCCCAAATCGTGGGACCGTGGTGGACTGCTGGCTGGGCCTGGGGCGTGGCGGTTGCGGGTGACTATGCGTACGTGGTTGACGGCCGGGGGCTAGAAGTGGTAGACATCGCTGACCCGGCCGATCCGCGAATCGTGGGCTCCTGCGATATGCCAGGCGGCGCCGGGGACGTGGCGGTGGCCGGGGACTATGCCTACGTAGCCGATGGTGATTTAGGACTTCAGGTAGTCAATATCACCGATCCAACCAGTCCCTCCCTAGCAGGCTCTTACAACACCCCTCAT
>CAYOBT010000295.1:0-1132 GCA_964402205.1 uncultured Anaerolineales bacterium | reverse complement strand
GGGGACTATGCCTACGTAGCCGATGGCGTTAGCCTGGTAGCGCTCGACGTCTCCAATCCGACCGACCCTCAGATCGTCGGCTCCTGCGACACGCCGGGCTGGGCTCAGGGAGTGGCCGTGGTGGGAGACTATGCGTACGTGGCCGATGGCCCGAATGGGTTGCAGGTGGTGGACGTCTCCGACGCCAGTGACCCCAGAATCGTGGGCTCGTGTGATGCTCCACCACCGGCCGAACCGCGCAGGGTGGCGGTAGCTGGGGACTATGCCTTCGTGGCAGACTGGCAGCGGCGGGTCCACATGGTGAATATCGCCAATGCTAGCGAGCTCTGGACGGTGGCCTCGCTCGATGTGCCAGATGATATCTGGGACGTCGCCCTTGCTGGGGGTTATGCTTACGTGGCAAACTACCAGAGCGGCCTGAAAGTGGTGGACATCTCCGATCCCGCCAACCCACGCATCGTGGGGAGCTACGATACGCCGGGCTGGGCTGAGGGAGTGGCAGTGGCTGGGGACTATGCTTACGTAGCCGACTGGTCCAGCCTCCAGGTCATCGACGTCTCGGACCCTGGCGACCCGCAGATTGTGGGATCATTGGCCACTCCAGGGCTCGCGCATGGAGTCACTGTGGATGGTGACTATGCGTACGTGGCTGATGATGACAAGGGGCTACAGATTGTGGACGTCTCCGATCCCGCCGACCCCAAGATCGTAGGGTCGTGCGACATGCCCCGGCAGGCACAAGACGTGGCACTGGCGGGAACTCATGCGTACGTCGTGGATTGGTACGATGGTCTGCGGGTCGTAGACGTCTCGGACGTCGCCAACCCACACATCATCGCTTCCTGTCGCAACTGTCTCAATCCAGAGCGGGCCGAGGACGTCGCCGTAGCTGGTGACCATGCCTACGTGGCAGATTTCTACGGTGGCCTCCAAGTGATCAACGTGTCTGACCCGAACCAACCCTACGAGGTATCCTGGCCTTTCCTAGGCCACGCCGGTGGCGTGGCGGTGACTGATGACGACGCGTATGTGGCGGCCGGCGACGCGGGCCTCGTCATCGTGCGCCTGGTGGATGCTCAGACATTCATCCCTGTGGCGGGCAGACGCGGATAGGCAAAGGTGCCGGATACAC
>CAYOBT010000294.1:0-4040 GCA_964402205.1 uncultured Anaerolineales bacterium | reverse complement strand
GCCACGGCAGTCGCATGAACAGAGCAAGGTTGGTCAGCATCAGCGCCAGATGGGGCATGTCCGTGTAGGCGAAACGTGAGGTGATGAGACAAGGCGCGCCGAGGGCGAGAAAGGCTGCCCCGATGAGACCGGCGCGCACCGAAAAGAGCCGCCTCCCTAGCACGGCAAGCAGCGGCACGCAGAGGGCTCCCGCCAGCGCATTCAGGAGCCGCACGCCCAGCTCGCTGTCTCCCAAGAGCTCGGTGCCAATGCGGATCAGCAGCGCCGTGCCAGCGGGATGATCATAGTAGCTGAGTGCGAGACGGCGCGACCAGAGCCAGTAGTAGGCCTCGTCGCCGATGAGCGGGAGCTCGCCCAGCGCGACCAGGCGAAGCACGAGAGCGCCTAGCGTCAGGCCCGCGAGCCCCAGCCGGTATCGCCGCTGCTGCGCCAAGCTATTCTCAGCCGCCATGGCCGAGATCCTCCACCGTGATGGTGTACGTGTAGCGCTCCAGCGGCGGCTCGAGCACAAGATCGATGCCCGACCAAGACAGCGCATAGATGCGCACCCAGTTGTACTGCAGATAGCGTTCCCGGCCCACATAGCGCTGGATGCGCGTGTCTGTGCGCACGCAGAACTTCAGGCCCTCGTCGGCCGAGACCCAGCACCCCAGCGGGTCATCGGTGGGATGCCAACGCCCCACGTCATCGCCGTGTTGGCGCGTCCCCTGGCTATCCTCATAGACGGGGAACGCCCTGGCGCCCTGCTCGTTCATGATATAGACCTCAGCCCAAGCGTCCTGCATGTCAGACAGATCGACCGTCACGCCCAACGAGCCGTCGCCTTTGAGCGTGTACGTCATGGTCACCGTCCCCAGCGGCGGAACATCCTCGTACTTGACGCGGAGGAATCGCGTCCAGTTGTCTACCACGTCGATCTGGTACCGCTTGACCAGGGTTCGCGCGTCATGCGATACGATCTCGGCATGCCTCGATTGGTACACATAGTTGCCATAGCGGACCAGCGGCAACCCGAAGCCATAGCCTTCTTCAATGAGAGGCTCCCCATCGTGCACCAGCGCGAGCCCCTTTTGCAGGGCCGCGATCTTGCCGATGTGCGGTCGCGTATCCTCATAGAGCGCGAGCTCCAGTGACGGACTGAGACGCAACATGGCGGGGGCTGGCTTGGGCCGTATCACGTCATCGACAAAGAGGACGAGAAAGGGATCAAAGCGCTCCCGCACCGCAAGCACCGCGAGCGCCGCCAGCAAGAGCAGCCAACCGACGCGTCGCCAGACCCGCCTGGGCCCCCTCCTAGTGACCACCGGTAGCTCGCCCAGATCGCCCTACGTCGGCGCCGAACATGGGCCAGCCTGCCCGCCCTATCGTACCCACGTCCCGCAAAAGATGGATGCCGTTGTTCGCGCCGACGACGATATCGGCCTTGCCATTGCCGTTGAGGTCGCCCACCCACGCCGAGGAAAAGACGGGTGCACCCAGATCCTTCGGGAATCCAGGCAACGGCTCGGCGCCGGCCGTCCACCCGTAGAGATACCCATCCTTGCAGCCGACGATGATGTCAAGGGCGCCATCGCCGGTCACGTCCACGAGGGCTGCCGACGCGATGATGTGATCGTCGACGCCTACCGGCCAACCTGGCAGCGGCTGCCCCTTGTCATCCCAGACATACAGCTGTCCATCCCACGATCCAACCACGATCTCCCATCGTCCGTCACCGGTCAGATCGGCCACCGCAGGCGATGCCTCGATAGAGTGAACGTTGCCGCCGGGGGGATGCGGTGTCGGCGTGGGCTGCCCAGGCTCGGGCCCTTCGGTGCGCACGGGAAAACCCTCTCTCTGCTGCCCCGCCCGATCGAGCACGTGGAGCCAGCCGGCGTCATCACCAAAGATGAACCAAGGCTGCCCGTCGCCATCGAGATCGGCGATGGCCGGCGACGAGTCCGAGTCCATCGGGAGCTCGACGGGATAGCCGTCGAGGACAGCACCATCCACCGTCCACACATAGCCCCAACCCAGCGAAGGATTACCGGGGGTCAACGTCGTCAGCGCAAGATAGGGGCCATCGGTGGCGGCACTGGCCACTGGCCAACCTTGCATCGGCCACCTCGCCGTCACCAGGCCCTGGCCGTCAATGAGAACCATCTCCTGATGGCTGCCCATTGCGATTCGGGGACCCTCCAGCACGGTGGGCGACGCCCATATCTGGTAGCCCAGGTCCACCGGAAAGCCCGGCACATCCGAGCCATCGTGGTGCCAGGCATAGAGCTGCCCCGACTCGGCGCCCACGACGATCTCCAACGCACCGTCATCGTCTAGATCCACCAGCGCTGCCGAGGCGAAGAATCCATCGCGGCTGTACTTGGGCCAGCCTGGGAGATCGTTGAGCTCGGTATCGACCAGGTAAAAGTAGCCGTCCCACGAACCGACGGCGATGGCCAGGTCGCCGTCGCCTGTGACATCGCCCACAACCGGCGAGGAGATGACCGGCTTGAGCGTGGCCCGGAAGCGATGGTAAGATGCCAAGTCCGTCGCCGGTCCGGCGGGCCCTCGGCACGCCGCCGCCGTGAAAGCGGCCAACAGAAGCAGCAAGGGCGTGCGCGCAAAGTGGCGCATGCGTCAGCGCCCACCAAAGCCCGTGGCGCGCGCGCCCAGCCCAGGCAGCCGTGCCATGACGCGCACCAGCAGGCGATCGCGGCCGAGGGCTAGACTCGTCTTGGCTCGCGCCAGCAAGGGTGCGGGATCGCCCGCGCGCTGGCGCGCGTCCTCCCATTCGTGATGGTACCAACGGATCACGCGCCGGTAAAAGAGGGTGCTGTACTGATCGCGCCCGAACAAGAGCCGGTTTTCGGCCGTGTGGGCCCAGTCCGTCAGATCCTCGGCATCGAGGCCGATGCGCTCTCGCACCTGATCGTAGAACGCAGTGCCAGGCAAGGGATAGGCGATGGTCGTGCTGAACTCGTCCGGGCGCGTCTCACGGAGGAGCGCCACCGACTCCTCCAGATCATGCCACGTCTCCCCAGGATAGCCTACCATCATGTAGAAGTAGGTTTCGATGCCCAGCTCGCGGCACAAGCTCGCAGCGTGCCTGGCCTGTTCGACGGTGGTGCCCTTACGCATGGCATCCAGCACCGACTGGGAGCCAGACTCGGCGCCAAAGGCGATACGACGGCAGCCGGCATCTTTCAGCCAGCCAAGCAGCTCCTCGTCCACGAGGTCCACGCGCGAAAGGCACTCGAAGGGGATCGCCGCGTCGCTGGCCAGGACTGCATCGCGCCACGCCTTGACCCAATGGCGCCGCACGCCCATCACGTCATCCACGATGCGCAAGGCATCGGGCTTGTAGGCGGTCTTGATCAGCCGCATCTCTTCTGCCACCGATTCGGGCGAGCGAGGGCGGAAACTGCGCCCGAACACGATCTTCTGGCACCAGGTGCACTGATAGGGACAACCCCGCGTGGCGATGAGCGACATGGCAAAGTAGCCATGCTTGGCCCGCCAGGCACGCCGATAGGGTTCCCAGTCGATCAGGTCACGGGCGGGCAAGGGCAGGTCGTCCAGATCTTGGATAAGCGGGGGGCGCTCGTTGGTGGCCACCTGACCACTCTCATCGCGATAGGCCACGCCTGGCAGCTCCCTCAGCCCATCGGGCGACGAGCCCGCAGCCATCAGGACGCGCAAGAGCTCGGGCAAAGCGGCCTCCGACTCGCCGAGGCTCACGGCGTCCACGACGTGATGCCCGTTGGTCAGATGGGTCAGGTAGGTCTCGGGGCGAGCGGTAGGATCGGGTCCGCCCATCACCACCAGGGCGCCGTGCTGCTTTGCCGTGGCTGCCATGCGCAGAGCGGCAGCGCGCACGGTCGCCAACACGCCAAACCCCACCACACGCGGCCGCTCGCGTTCGAGCGTCTTCGAAAAGGCCTCTGGCCCCGTATCGAACATGGCATCGTGGATGGCGACGGTATAGCCGGCCTCGCGCGCGGCAGCGGCTAGATAGAGGATGCCCAGAGGAAAGTAGGGCGTCATCAGCTCGGATTCCACGG
>CAYOBT010000293.1:0-4077 GCA_964402205.1 uncultured Anaerolineales bacterium | reverse complement strand
CCTCGAAACACCGCGTCTTGCCGCTGCCAGCCGGCCCACTGAAGTGCAAGTAGGGCGCGGCGTCCCATAGCGGGTAGACGTAGGTGGACAGCACCCATAGGGCCAGGGTCGCACAATGCCCGGGTGCGGTCGCCGCCGGCCAGTCGATGAACCACGCCACCGCCTCGCAAAGCTCGCGGAGATAGCTCTCGCTCGTGTGGCCATCGGGCACCTCAAACACGGGGAGGTGGTAACCGTCCTCCTCGATGTGATAGTCGCACATGTCTGCGACCATGGCTGTGTTCTCGATGGCCTCGCGATACTCGGGGAGTGCCTCGATCATCTCCTCGGCTGAGCGCAGATGGTAGTCGGAGCCTGGCATGCGCATGCGCGTCGGGTCTTTCAGCGTGGTCTGCGTCTGGATGGCCAACAAGAGATCCTGCGCAGCGGCATCCTCTTTTCGCGCATAGTGGACGTCGTTGGTGGCAATGCACCTGACGCCAAACTCTTTACTGAGGGCCACAAGTTGCTCGTTCACCCTGGCCAACTCGGGAATCCCGGCGTGCTGCTGGAGCTCAAGGAAGTAGCGATCTGTCCCAAAGAGGTCTCGGTAGAACGCCACCGCTTCCCGGGCTCCGTCCATGTCCCCTTGCTGCAGTTTGGTTGGTACCTCGCCAGAGAGGCAAGCGCTGGCACAGATGAGCCCGTCGGCGTACTCGGCTAGGAGCTCGCGGTCAATGCGAGGGCGATAGTACATGCCTTCGGTGGCCGCGAGGGTTGCCAGCTTGAGAAGATTCTGGTAGCCCTGCTCGTTCATCGCCAAGAGGACCAGGTGGTAGGCCTCGCGGTCAAGGCTCGGATCACGCTGCCGCATGCTGCGCGGCGCTTGGTAGAGCTCGCAGCCGAGGATGGGCTTGATGCCCTCCTCGACGGCCGCATGCGAGAACGCCACGGCGCCGTACATTGAGCCGTGGTCGGTCAGGGCTAGCGTGTCCTGACCCAGCTCGGCCGCACGCTTGCAGAGCGCCCGTGGGCTTGAAAGACCATCCAGCAACGAGAACTCGCTATGCACATGCAAGTGAACAAAGGAACTCACACGATCCTCCCAGAGGGTCACTTCGAGCTTGCGATTGGGGAGCTCGCCTGCAGAGTGTGCCGAGAGATGGCCAGCGAGCATCTGCAGCATATCCGGTTGGTGGGGGTTGCGCAAGGCATTCGGGGCGGCGTGCACGTTTCCGGGATGCCTCTATGGCAGCGGCCGGCGTTGCGGAGGCGCGGCGGCGGGATATACTCTTGACTATAGTATGAGGGAAAGGATAGGAGTCTATGAGCCGCGAGTCTGCCCGCCCAAACATTGTCCTGATTCATTGTCATGACCTGGGCACCTATCTGGGGGCCTATGGCGTGCCAACCGTCCGCAGCCCGAACCTCGACGGCTTTGCCGAGCGAGGTGTGCTGTTCACGCAGAGCTTTTGCACGGCGCCGCAGTGCAGTCCTTCCCGTGCCTCCCTCTTCACGGGGCGTTACCCTCACAACAACGGGGTCATGGGCCTAGCGCACGCGAGCTTTGCCTGGGACCTCAGTCCCGACGAGACGCACCTAGCCGCGTATCTGCGCGATGCCGGCTATCGGACACACTGTGTCGGCACCGTCCACGAGGGGCGTGGCGGGCCGCTGTCCTGGGGATATCAGGCCTTGCATCCGGCGCACTGGGGCGACGAGGTCGCCGATGTCGCCATTGAGCAGCTGGAAAAGCTAGTCTCTGACACCGAGGCCGGGCCCTTTTACCTGTACGCCGGCTTTGTTGAGCCGCACCGCCTGCCGTCGGGCACGGGAGAGCTCCCTGGCGACCATACCTTCCTGCACCCAGTCGCTGACTATGGGCCCGACCGCAGCCTGGGCGTCAAAGTGCCCGGCTATCTCAAGGATACACCCGGCACCCGTGAGGAACTCGCAGAGCTTCAGGGGATGGTGCACTGGGTCGATGCCCAGATCGGCCGAATCCTCGATGCCGTGGAGTCCTCCTCGGTGTCGGACGACACCCTCGTCATCTATACGACGGACCACGGCTATGCCATGCCACGAGCCAAGTGCAATCTGTACGATCCTGGCGTCGCCGTGGCTTTGATGCTCCGATTGCCCTCGCGCGAGGGCTGGTACGGTGGCCGTCACGTGGACGGCATGATCTCCAACGTGGACGTATTGCCTACCTTGCTCGACCTGCTCGGCTTGCCCATTCCAGAGTGTATCCAGGGCAAGTCCTTCCGTCCCTTCCTGGATGGCCAAGGCAACACGCCACGCGAGGTCCATTACGGTGAGCTTACCTACCACGACTACTATGATCCCAAGCGGTGTATCCGCACTGATCGGCACAAGTTGATCGCCAACTTTGCCTCTGCACCTGCCTTTATGGATCCCAGCCAGACGTGGCGGCCCCGAGCCGATACCGTTGTTCCCGAGAACCACGCGGCCGCCTACCATCCCTACCTAGAGCTGTACGATCTGCAAGAGGACCCATGGGAGCTGCGGAACGTGGCTGAGGACCCAGCCTTTGCTGACACCAGACGCGATCTGTTGCGACGCCTTCACACGCACATGGTGGAAACTGAGGATCCGCTGCTACACGGCGCTATCACATGCCCGCAGCATCACGTGACGCAAGCCTTGCTGGAAGAGGCGGCAGAGAGCTAGCACCGGACGGCGGCCCCTGGGCGCGTGCTCGCCGAGGGGCGCATAGCAACACCTCCTTGCCCAAAGACAAGGAGGTGTTCTGCCACTAGAGTTGTCTGAGCCACCCTCGAGATTTGAACTCGAAACCTGGCGCTTACGAAGCGTCTGCTCTGCCGATTGAGCTAGGGTGGCATCACCATGCTCGCTGCACGGAGCGAAACCAAGTATAGCGAGCCGATTCCCTAGCGTCAAATCGGGTTGGGTTCAGGCTAGGATGCCATCCCTCAGGCCGCGAAGATAGGCGACGCTTTCCTGGGTGCTGGGTGCGTAGGCAGCCTTGCCCTCGTATTCGCTCACGACGGCTCCCTCGTAGCCTCGGTCAGCAAGCGATCGTAGTAGCGCGCCTAGCTCGATCTCGCCGCGGCCAGCCGGCACAAAGACGGCCTCACCGTTCTCCATGCGGACATCCTTCACGTGCACGTTGACGATATGCGGCAGTAGCGCGTCAAAGTAGCGATGCGCATCGGCTATCGTGTGCCCACCCCAGCAAAAGTTGCCGGTATCGAGCGTGATCCCGAGCTGGGACGAGCCGACGTCGGCCAGGATGCGGCCCAGCACGTCCCCATCGTTCATCAGCCGACCGTGGTTCTCGATGCCGATGATCACGTCCAGGTCGGCAATGCGTTCACATACTTCCGAAAAGCCTCTGACTACCCAAGCGTAGAACTCATCGGCCGTGTGCCCCTCTTTGACGTCTCCCACAAAGGCGCGCACGACGGGGATGCCCAACCGAACGGCCAACTCGCAGTAGCCGACGAGTTGGTTGGCCTGTTCTTCAAGGCCGTCCTCCGTCAGTACGGCAAAGTCGCAGTACCCCCCGAGGCTGGTGGCCTCGATGCCCGCGTCGTGGATCGACGCCATCACCGCGTCATGGTCCACATCGCCTTTCCAGAGGCCCTGGTGGACCGTCGGCCGGCCGTTCAACTCCATGGCCTCGCAGCCGAACTCTTGAGCGGTCTCTAGCACTACAGGCAGGGCGTCGGAACCCATGCCCAAGCTCGTTATCCCGATTTGCATCAGTCTTCCTCCTGATTCCAGACGTTTCGCAACGAGAGATCACCCGTGGACGCTGTAGCTAGTCCAGTCTGCCATAGGGTTCCACAAAGGCCATCACCTCGTCCATGGTAGGCATAAAGTTAGCGCATCCATGCTTGGTGACCACAATGGCACCACAGGCGTTGCCTAGTCGAGCTGACCTGTACCAGTCCCAGTCACGGGCCAAGCCGAACAGGAAGCCTCCGCCAAAGGCGTCACCGGCCCCGAGGATGTTGTAGACCTCGACGGGGAATCCGGGCACCGCTATGACCTCCCCGCTGTGGAGATGCACACGCGACCCACGCTCGCCGGTCTTGATGACCAGGGCCTCGG
>CAYOBT010000292.1:0-4099 GCA_964402205.1 uncultured Anaerolineales bacterium | reverse complement strand
AAGCGAAATCGCGCAAGGCCAACGCTGTCGAGGCCCTCGGGGTAGAGGCCCTGTTCATCTGGGCGCTGGATGCGCATGGCGACCACCGCCGCCACGATCACCGCCAGCAGCACCACCACTAGAGCAAGAACAACCCAGATCCCCGTGAACATGCCACCACCTCCTGTGCGTTGGGGGGAGCGGATGAACCCTCGGCCGGGCATTCGCCGCTGGGCAGCAACAAGCCCCGACCATTCCGCCATGATAGGCAGCTAGCGGCGAATGCGCAAGCCCGCCGTCATTCCGCCCCGCCCCACCGCCCGATCACGGGCAACCCCGCGTAGAACGGCACCTCGTCATACCACGCGTACGCAAAGATGTCCGCAGCGCCGTTGGTGTCGCCGCTGACCAGGTTCGTCGCCGAGGACCGGAACGCCACCACCTGGCCGCCCGCAGAGAGCGCCGGCATCAGCGACCCGCCGTCCGCAAGCGCAGCGCCACTAGCCCGCGAGGCCCGGATCACCTCCCCCGTCTCCATGTCGGACACATACACGTCCCACGGTCGATAGGGCAGAGGCAGCGGAGTGTAGTAGCAGGTATGGTAGGCCGCATAGCGCCCATCACCGGAAATGGCCGTCCCCTTGTCACTCGGCGCCGGGTTTGGCGTGATGGCATCCAGCATCTCTGGTGGGGGACCCGGCACCGGCAGCGTCTCGCCGGTCAAGAGATCATGCACATAGACGCCGACGCTGCTCGGGTTCTCTGGCGCGAGGGTAGTCGCCCAGGTGTGGAACACGGCCCAGCGACCATCCTGCGAGATGCCTACCCTCCCTCCGCCCCAGAGATAGCCAGAGCCCCAGTCGCCCTGCGTCCCATCCGACGCCACCGACACCCGCACCGTTTCGCAGGTGGACACATCATGGACAAAGACATCGTTGGCGTTGTTCGTATCGTCGGGGACCAACGTGCTGGCCTCAGAGATGAACACGATGCGCTGCCCGTCGCCAGAGATGCAGGCGCCGTCGGTCCAGGACTTGCCATTGCCCTGGGTGCCATCGGTCGCCACAGAGACGCGCCTGATCTCGCCCGTCTCGCGGTCCGCCCAGAAGACGTCGCTTTCGCCGTTGGTGTCGCCGGGCACCAGGTCATCGGCGTAGGAGCTGAACGCCACGTACCGCCCATGCGCCGAAACAGAGGCGCCGCCGCCCGCATCGGACACGCGCTGGGTCTCGCCGGTGAGTCTATCGTGCACAAAGAGGCCACCGTGTGGATCGGGTTCGCCGGGGATGAGGTTGGTGGCCGAGGAGGTGAACGCCACGTAGCGGCCGTCAGCCGAGATGGCGGCGTCGGATGAGGCGCCGTTGGCCTGGGAGCCGTCGCTGCCCACCGACACCCGCGTGGTCTGGCCCGTCTGGCGGTCGTGGACAAAGACATCGCTGACGTCGTTGGTATCGTCGGGAACCAGGTTGGTGGTGTCCGAGTAGAACGCCACATGGCGGCCGTCAGCCGAGATCGAGGGTTGGTGCGAGGTATCGTTGGCCTCGGTGCCGTCGCTGGCCACGGACACCCGCGACACGATGCTGCCGCGCCAGGCGGCCGCCCGCCCCGACCCCGCCAACAGCAGGATCAGGACTGCCATGACACGGCGCAAGGCACGGACCGCGTCGCTCTGGGAAAGATGCAGTGCGTTCATGAGCGTCGCCTCCCCCGGCCTCGTCGCCGGGCAGCCTTGTTCTAGTTTCCTGTCAGGCGCTTGCGTTGCTCCAGGTAGTAGAGATGGTGGGCATAGGGCACATCGTCGGGGACGCCGTGGTCCACCAGCGGGATGAACCCGCCCTGGGGGATGATCGGCGCCAAGCGGGCCAACTCGGCGTCGATGGCCTCCTTGCCCGCCGTCAGGGCGCGCTTGTCCACATTGCCCCACATGACGATCTCCTGGCCGTACTGCTGGCGCAGGTTGACCGCGTCCATGCCCGAGGCCACCTCGAGGGGGTAGAACCCGCGCACGCCGCCCTCGATCCACAGCGGGATCAGCGCCTCGATGTTGCCGTCGCAATCCACCCACGAAAGCTCGACGCCGTTGGCCTGCAGGAACGAGGTCACCTTCTGATAGTTGGGCAGCATGAACCCGCGGAACATGGCCGGCGAGATCAGCGGGCCGGCGTTGTAGCACATGTCTTCCCAGAACATGGCGAAATCGATGGGCACCTCGCGGACGGCCCGCTCGAGCACCCGCACAAAGAAATCGCCCAGGTAGTCCATCATCTCGTGGACGAGATCGGGGTCGTCGTACATAAGCAGGCTCAGATTCTCGCAGCCGACCCAGTCGCGCACGAACCCGTAAAAGCTGCCGCCGTCGATGCTCAGCGGGCGATCATCGGCCCGCCACGCCAGCTTCAGGGCCTCCCAGGTGGCATCGTCGGGATAGCGCCCAACGGCATAGGGGTCCAGGTGCTGGTCGCGCATCTCTTCCCAGTCGGCGCGGCACTTGATGGGAAAGTCCAGCCACTGGGTCGAGTGGAGCTTGGAGCCCTCGTTGGGGAACTGCTTGACGATGCAGCCGTTGCCGCCGCGATAGATCACATACGTCTCGGTCTCCTCGAGCACCTCGTAGGGATACGGCGGGCAGACGCCGACGTTGACCGGCACGCGCGGAATCCCCCAAAAGGCCGAGTACATGCCCTCAAAGCCGAAATGCCCCAGGCACCACTCGCGCATGCCGCCCGACTCGGTGCCGATGCCCTCGGGCAGGGCCAGCCCCTGCTCGGCCCAGCGCTCCCACGGACCTAGCCAGTCGGCCCAGAGCGGCAGGCGATCCACCGGCTCAAACCGCATCGTCCGCCAGAAACGTTCGCGCCTGTTCATACGCGTGTCCCTTTCCCCGTTATGTCTCCTAGGCTGAAGCCATGGGCGCACCGGCGCGACCGCGGCCGCATCACGAGCTTACCGCCACGAATCTCTTGCCAAGCTCGAGGATCCGCCTCGCCAGCCTGTCGCTGGCTTGCAGAGACTCGGCATCGTCGCGGACCTCTCCCGGGCGAAAGGCCAACCCAGAAACCCCTCTATCGACGACGATCATCTCGTGCTTGAGAAAGAACGCATTCATGGCAGCGATGGCGCCCTCAGCGCCGTACCGTCGGCCCACAACCACCGTCCCGCCGATCTTGTTGCAGAGCTCTCCTCGCAGCGGCCAGGTCCGATCGATAAAGGCCTTGAGCTGGGCGCTGACATTGTTGAAATAGACGGGCGTGCCCAGGACGAGGGCATCGGCGGCAAGGACCTTGGGGATGATCAACCGCGTCATATCATCATCCACACAGCACGAGCGCGTCTTTACGCAAGCCCAGCAGGCGGTGCAAGGCTCGATGTGATAATCCGTGAGCTTGATCAGCTCGCCACCGATGCAGTCGAGGATGCGGCGCAGTAGAAAATCGGTGTTGCTAGAGTCTCTGGGGCTTCCAGAGATGCATAGGACGTTCATGGGGTCCCTTCACTGGTGGCTCATCGTAGCGAGAAAGGCTCCGGGCACGGGATGGTAGGCACTCGTTGCGCTGACACAGATGAACGCAGCCCTAGCCCCAACCGAACCCCGGCCCCGTCGGCACGGGCACGCACCCATCCACCAGCCGCATGGGCGATCCCTCGGGGATCAGGCCCGTCTCCACATAGATGACCGTCGGCAAGCAGGCCATCACGTTGAGGTGGGCAGGCTCGCCGCCATGGGACGCGTACGGCCGATGGAAGGCGTCCGCCAACGCGCCGATGGCCAACAGCGCGGTGGGGCCGCCCGCTCGCCGCAGGTCTGGCTGGACGATGTCCACGGCGTCATGCCGCAGGAAGCGCCCAAAGGCCTGCACGCTGAACAGGTTCTCGCCGGTGGCCACGGGGACATCCAGCTCGCGGGCGAGTGCGGCATAGCCATCCAGGTCCTGAGCGGGAAGCGGCTCCTCCCACCAGAAGACGCCTTCTTGCTGAAAGGCCCGCCCGCGCGTGATGGCTCAGATAGTCGTGAAACCCTGCGGGCTCCCTGACCCCCTCACAGCAGGTCCAACAACTCCAGCGGGTGGTCGATGAGGGCGCGGGCGCCGTGGGCGGTGAGTTCGGAGGCGGGGCGGAAACC
>CAYOBT010000291.1:0-4108 GCA_964402205.1 uncultured Anaerolineales bacterium | reverse complement strand
CGATCATCACGTCGGCGCCGAGCGGCTGCGGGGCCTGGAGGCCATCTTTCTGGTAGGGGTGGGGGTGTCGAAGGAGACGTTGGCAGCAGTCGGCGTGGCGGTGGACGCCGGCGCCCTCTGCGTGACGCAGCCCCATCTGGCACCACCGGCGGTGCTGGCCGGTATGGACGATGAGGGTTGCCTGGCCCAAGGCAAGGGACGCTGGGTCGTGCAGGCGGATCCGCTGGCGCCCGAGGTGCGGCGCGCCATACAGCCGATCTTGCCGCCGGCCGACGAGCTCCGGTATCGCTTTGGCGATACGAACGTGACGTTCAAGCCCGTCGAGGGCGACCCGGATCGGCTGGAGGTTTCGCTGTCCTAGGGGCATACCCCTCGGCGACATGGAAGGAGCGACGATGAACAAGAGGGTCGGTTTTCGTTGGGCCGTTAGCGCGGCGCTGGTGGTGCTGGGGTTCGTGGTGATCGGGACGGCGAACGCGACGTTTTGGGGGCGCCTGGGGATGGGCCTGGGCGTGGTGGCGCTGGCCGCGCTGAATGCGTGGCTGGCGCGCGAGCGGTAGGCGCGTCATGGGAGGCGAGACGTCGGGCGCGGCGGGAGTGTTGCTCTCGCCACAGGTGCTGGTCACGTTCTTGGCGAGCCTGCTGCTGTTCGGGTTGGTGCTGTGGGTGATCCTGGCCTGGCACGGACGCCGCAGCCGCAAGGGCCTGGCCGAGCAGCGTACCCTACAGGAGGCGGCGCTGGAGCGGGTGCTCCGCGCGGTGGACGCCGACAAGGAGCAGGCCGTGGAGGCCTACGAGGCGCAGCTCCGCGAGAAGGAGGAGCGCATCGCCCAGCTCGAAGCACAGGTGGGGCGGCTGCGCGATCGGCTGGCGTCGTCGGGGGTGCTGGGGCTGTTTGGCGGCAAGCAGCGCGATGTGGTGACGGCGCTCTTGCTGGAGAATGAGCAGCTCCACGAGCTCTTGGCGCAGCAGCAGGAGGACACGCGGGAGCTCATGGCGGATATGAGCGGCAAGCTGCTGGATCGCATGGAGGCCCAGGCGGATCAGAGCGCCAAGGCGGTGCGCTACAAGCAGGCGCTGCTCTCGGCATTCTTGCAGCAAGAAGAGACTCGCCAGATGTTGGATCGCATGATCAGCGAGGGGCGGGTGTCGCTGCCCGAGGGGGAGAAGGGATAGGCGCGCACTGTGAATCGGGCACGGAATGCCGTGCCCCTACCAGAGCGTTGCCGGAGAGGGGAGGCGGACCGGAAGCCTCTCCTCCACGCATATCGTGGGGGAGGTCTGGAGAGGGGTTTCCGGTGCGTAGGGGCGAATCCGTGCGCCGTCCACGGCGCCGGTGTTCGCCCTCTCCGCTTGCGGCCCCCCGGCTGGGCACGCCATGGCGCGCCCTTACGAGAAGGGTGCGTGGGCGCCCCCTCAGTCGCCGCCGTGCCAGGTCAGGGTGAGCGAGGTTTCGCCAACCCGGACGACGTCACCGGGCCCAAGCCACACCGACCCCGTGGCCGGCTGGCCGTTGAGGGTGGTGCCGCGCTCGCTGCCCAGATCGGCCAGCCACGGGCGACCCTCCTCGGTGAGGGCGAGATGGGCGTGGCGCGGCGAGACGTGGGCCTCGGTCAGGACGACGTCGGCGCCAGCATCGGAGCCGAGTACCAGCGCGCCGCTGAGGGGCAGCGTCCGGCCGGCGTCCGGCCCTGAGGTGACCGTGAGCCACCAGCCTTTGCGGGTAGGCGGCTGCGGAGGCTTGGGGGCGTCGTGCTGGCGTCGCATGGTCTGGCTCGCGATGGTTGCCGCGGCACCGATCATGGCCGCAGCGCCCGAAAGCAGCGCATCGATCCCCTCGGTGCCTTCCGCTGCAACCCCCTGGGGTGCCTCGGTCCAGCCCAGCGCGGCCACGCTGGCGGGCATGGGCAGCTCGTGCAGCTCGTCGATGCTTTCGCCCACGCGGAGATGCCACTGTCCGCCCCGCTGTCGCAGATCCAGGACATAGGTGTCGGGCACCTCATCGGCGCCGGGGGCTGCTAGCGACGCCAGGTAGGGCGCGCCCGATGCGTCCAGGTAGACGCTCACCTCGCCTGCGCCGTCCATCTCGTAGAACTGGTAGATGGCGCCGCCCGGCTCGTCGTCGGACAGGGCGCCAAAGCTCGGCTGCCGCACACAGCGCCAGGTTGACGGGGCGCCTGCCCCCGGCGCGGTGAGGTGGGCACGGATGGCCAGGAGACCCGTCTCTAGCTTGGCAGAGTCGGCGGGCTGGCCGCGGCTCATGGCCTGGAGCGCATCGCGTAGACCTTCCAGCCCGGCCGCGTTGGCCTGGGAAACGCCGGTCTCGCGTTGCGCGGATCTCACCTCGCGCATGATCTCTTCCAAAGATGTCATGATGTCTCCTCACGCTGCTGGGCCTTGAAGGGATACACAAAGGGGCAAGTGGCCTGGGCCTCGCGCCAGTTGAGGACGCGCAGCTCGATGCGAGGATATTCGACATAGTTGCGCGTGTCGGAGAGCCGTTCGTTGTCGACACCGCTCATATAGTAGATGCCGGTGACGCCACTCACGGCGCCGGAGAGCTTCAGCCAGGTCTTTTGCAGGATGCCGCTGCCTCCGGATGTCAGCCTCGCGGCCAAGGAAGACAGCTTTGTGGCCCAGGTAGTGGCTCGGGGCCAGTTCCCCGTCAGGTAGGCCTTGAGCCCACGGTAGGCCCAGACAAGTCCCCCCTTGGCTTGGGCCGCAGCCGACTTGGCAGCGGCCCAAGCCGAGGTCGCCGCGACCCCTTCGGCGATGACGCCGATTGCGTAGGCCACCGCAACAACCAGCAACGCCGAGTAGGTCGCCAGGCCCGTGAGGTAGGTGAACTCCCACTTCCAGTTCAGCAGGCCGTTTGGGGAGGCGTACTTGTCCATGAGCCACTCCTGGGTCCACCAAGGGTCGAGGAAGCGCGGGTCATCGCTGGGGCCAGAGCCGCTTAGGTGGATACCCGTCCAGACGTGGATGGGCCAGAACTGGTAGGTGTTGAACTCGATGCCGTTCATGGGTGTGGAGGCTTCGACGGACTGCTGGTCGCTACCGTTGCGCCGAGAGGCCAGCCAGTCGGCGATGCGATCACGGAGCTGCATGCAGACATAGGGGTACTGGCTATAGTCGTCACCGGTCTCTAGGCAGGCCGAGAGCACAGCGGCGTTGTAGACGGGGCCGCGCAGGACAAAGGGGAACTTTAGGTTCTGGGCGACGCGCCACCAGGCGCTCTGGGCCGTGTTGAACATCGGATTGGTGAGCCGCAGGCGTCCCTGGGCGTCCTTGAACTCGCGCAGCATGGTGAGGACGTTCTGGCCGATGTCGAGGTCGACATACGTCTGCTCAAAGGCAAAGCCGCTGGCATCGGGGATGCCACACGCGATGCGGAAGCGAGCCTCGGCCATGTTGGCCCAGGTGAGGTTGCGGTAGCGCAGCGTCCACCGGACGATGCCACCGGCCGTGGTGCGCCTCGTCGCCTCGCCTTCTAGGGCGATCTGGCCATGGGCCGAATCCTGCACATAGAGGCGCAGCGGGACGTTGGTGAGGGGGCGGTTGAGGTCGGGTGACAGTGCCAGCCGGGCCACGGCCTCGGACGTGCCCTGCGTCTCTCAAGGGACGACCCACAGTTTGGCAAAGAGGGTCAGGATGTCGAGCTCCACGCGTTGCGGCTCGACGGCGGTGGGGCTGTCAGGCACATTGGCGGTCACGTCGAGCAGGATGCGCGTGGCGTCGGGATCATCCGCCCGAGGACGGTTGTAGAGCAGGGGGCGGGCGGTCCGCACGGCAAACACGAACGTGCCGTTGCCGGTGGCGTCGGTATCGCGCTCCACCTGGATGTGCTTGCGGATGAACCTGGAGGTCTGCGGCGCGATAGCGCATGCGACGCGCGCGTTGGGCAGAGGTTGGCCCGGCTCGCCATCGGGGCTGGGGAGGCGCAGGGTGGCCTGGACGCGCAGCGTGTCGCTGCCATCGGCGACCAACTGACGCGGCGCCATATTGTACGTCGCATAGGCCCGTTGGCCCGTGGCGTTGGGATCGCTGCCAGCGTACACCTGGATGCTTAGCTCGGGGGTGAGATCCAGCGCGATGGGGACGTCCATGG
>CAYOBT010000290.1:0-4122 GCA_964402205.1 uncultured Anaerolineales bacterium | reverse complement strand
AGTATCGGCGATGCGGATCTCGACCGGTTGCTGGCAGATCTCAATGTGGAGCTGCAGGCCAAGGCAGGCTTTCTGCGCGGTAGCACCGTTACGCTGGATGCTGCCGGTCGAGTGATGGGACAGGAGGCTATCGAGCGCATCCGCGCAGTCCTCGCCGAGCACGAGCTCAGTCTGGAGGCTGTCATCAGCGAGGATGACACGACGGCGGCTGCAGCAGAGGAACTCGATCTGAACGTCAAACCGCCCATCGCGTCGCGAGGCCCCCAGTCGGCCTCCTCCGCCACGATGGCCTATGCGGGCGTCTCTCGTCAGGCATCGCCCCTCGAGGGGTCTCGAGGGATGCTGGTTCGGCACGTTGTGCGCTCTGGCAAGATCGTGCGGCATCAGGGCCATGTGGCGATCATTGGCGACGTGAACCCCGGTGGGGAGATCATTGCCGGGGGCGATGTGATTGTCTGGGGGTCTCTTCGTGGCACAGCGCACGCTGGCGCATCCGGAGACGGCGATGCCGTGATCTGTGCCTTGGATATGCAGCCACTGCAGCTTCGTATTGCCGATGTGGTGGCGCGGCCAGAAGAGCACGCCACATTGGATGCGGGGCCCGAGATGGCGCGCATCGTGGATGGTCGCATTGTGGTTGAGCCCTGGTCGGGGAGGTCGTAGCGGGAGTATGGCGACTCGGATCATCACCATCACATCTGGCAAGGGTGGAGTTGGCAAGACAACGACGACTGCCAATCTCGGGATTGCGTTGGCTGCGCTTGGGCAACGGGTCGTCGTGATCGATACTGATGTCGGCCTGCGCAATCTTGACATCACTCTGGGGCTGCAGAATCGGATCATCTATGACGTTGTTGATGTGGTGGAAGGAAGGTGCCGTCTACGCCAGGCGTTGATCCGCGATCGCATACAGCCGGAGCTCTACCTTCTGCCGGCTTCGCAGACGCGCGAAAAGAGCGCGGTGCGTCCGAGCGATCTCGGCCGGGTGTGCGACCAGCTCCAGGGCTCAGCCGACATTGTACTGCTGGACTCGCCGGCCGGCATCGAGCACGGGTTCCGAACAGCTATGGCTCCCGCCGACGAGTTCGTGGTTGTCACCACGCCGGACCAAGCTGCCATTCAGGATGCCGATCGCGTCTTGGGTATCTTGGAAGAGAGCGCGCGTCGTTGCCTGGGGTTGGTGGTGAACCGCGTACATCCAGATCTGCTGCAGCGGCAGCAGATCCCCAGCCCGAAAGAGATCGCTGAGATGCTAGCCGTTCCTCTTCTAGGGATCGTCCCCAATGATGATCGCGTCATGATCGCCAACAGCCGTGGCGAGCCAGTCGCACACGAGCTGTCAACGGCGCCAGGCAACGCCTTTGAGCGCATCGCGAGGCGGCTGATGGGTGAGCAGGTACCTCTGGCAGCGATGCCCTCGGTGCGACGGACCTGGCTGCAACGCTTGGGCTTTGGGCGATGAGTGCGGGCTTTCCCCATGCGTGAAGGCAGCTTCGTGTGAGGGGTGCTAACTGGCGTGACTTCGACATCGGCCTGTTCGTGGCGACGTTGGTTCTACTTGGGCTGGGATTGGCGCTCATCTACAGCGCGTACGATCACGCGGTATTGGATGAAGGTGCGCCGCTTGCCGACCATCTTTCTTGGACGCAAGGATGGCGCGCCGGGGTTGGGCTGGTCGTCCTCTTGCTGGTGACGCTGGTTGACTATCGGCTGCTATTCATGGCGCGTCGCTTTGTGTATCTCTTTGTCTTGGCGATGCTGCTTGCCAACTTGTTCGCTGGCCAGACCACGTTCGGTGCGCAGCGGAGTATGGAGGTGGCTGGTATCGCCATCCAGCCCTCGGAGCTGGCCAAGGTGCTGATGATCGTCATCTTGGCACATACGCTGGGTCAAGGCCAAGAACACCTCGAGTCGTTGGGACCATTCCTAGTCTCCCTCATGCTGATGGTGCCTCCTGTCATCCTTGTGTATCAGCAGCCTGACTTTGGCACAACGTTCATCATGGTTGCCACGTGGGTGGGCATGGTCTTTCTCTCCGGCGTGCGCTGGAGACACATCCTGCTGGCTGCCGTCGTCGGAGCCATCGCGGCCCCGGTGATCTGGTTCCGTCTCGAAGGGTATATGCGTGATAGGGTCATCTACTTTCTCGATCCATCGGGTGCCTCTCCCGACGAAAGCTACAATGTCCGCCAGGCCTTGATCAGCATCGGCAACGGAGGGTGGTGGGGAACGGGCTATCTGCAGGGATCGCAGAGCCAGCTTCACTTTTTGCGGGTGCGGCACACGGATTTCATCTTCTCGGTCCTGGCGGAAGAGCTGGGATTCCTGGGCTGTGTGGGACTCCTCACGGTGTACACCTACATGCTTTGGCGGCTGTTTGCCATCGCGCAGCAGGCCCCCGACGAGGGTGGGCGGCTCATCGTTTCGGGCGTGGGCGTAATGCTGGCCATACAAGCCATCATCAATCTGGGGGCAAACGCCAATTTCCTGCCGGTTACGGGTATCCCGCTTCCGCTGGTAAGCTATGGTGGTAGTGCCTTGTTGACCACACTCTTTGCCTTGGGTCTCGTTCAGAGCGTTGCCGTGCGCCGTCAGCGCGTGGACCCAGACTCGCTCGATCCACTGACGTCGATAGGAACGCAAAGGAGACGAACATGACCGATCGCTCAGTACGCGTGCGCTTTGCTCCCAGCCCTACGGGCTATTTCCATGTGGGTGGGGCCCGCACGGCGCTCTACAACTGGCTGTTCGCTCGTCAGCATGGCGGCAAGTTCGTGCTGCGCATCGAGGATACGGATCGCACGCGCTATGTGCCTGATGCGCTAGGAGACCTCCTCGACGGGCTACGGTGGCTGGGCCTCTGTTGGGACGAAGGACCAGAAGTGGGTGGCCCCTATGGGCCTTACTATCAGTCCGATAGGCTAGGGCGCTACCGTCAGGCGGCGGAGACGTTGGTCGCCAAAGGAGCAGCCTACCGCTGCTACTGTAGCGCAGAGCGTTTGGCCAAGCTGCGCGAGGAACAACGGGCCTCCAAGCAGCACGAGGGTTACGACCGGCACTGCCGGTATCTCACACGGAAGCAGATCGCGGACTATGAAGCGCAGGGCATCCGACCCGTGGTACGCTTGGCTGTCCCCCTAGAGGGCGAGACAACCTTTCACGACATGCTGCGGGGCCCCATCACCGTTGATAACGGTCAACTCAATGACCTGATCCTCCTCAAGTCAGATGGCTTTCCCACCTATAGCTTGGGCGTTGTCGTGGATGACCACGATATGCAGATCAGCCACATCATGCGCGGCGAAGAGTGGATCTCTACCGCGCCAGCGCTTCAGTGCATCTATGACGCTTTTGGGTGGGAGACGCCGATTCAGGCGCATTTGCCGACGATCTTGGATCCCTCCGGCGAAGGCAAGCTGAGCAAGCGTAAGAAGCGGCTACCGGATGGCCGCGAGGCGTTGACCTTTGTGCACGAGTTCAAGGAGGCAGGCTATCTCCCGGAGGCGATGGTCAACTTTCTGGCCCTGGTTGGGTGGTCGTACGATGGCCAGACAGAGTTCTTCCGTCGCGATGAGCTGGTTGAGCTGTTCGATCTTTCCCGCGTCTCGACGTCGTCGGGGGCGTTCTCCTATGAGAAGCTGGATCACATGAACGCGACCTACATCCGAGAGCTAGGCACCAATGACCTGGCTGGGCGATTGCTGCAGGTTCTGCGACGGGAGAGCTTTCCCGCCGATCTCGAGTTTGCGCTCAAGGCGGTGCCGCTGGTGCGCGAGCGCATCAAGTCGCTGGCAGAGGTCGTGCCCTGGGTGGACTATGCTTTCACCGATCGGCTGGACTATGAGCCTAGCCTGCTCATCCAGAAAAAGATGGACGCCGAGTCTACCATGGTGGCGCTACACGCCGCCGCAGACAGCTTGCGATCGGTTCATCCGTTCGACGAGGAAGCGATCGAGAAGGCTCTCCGAGGATTGGCCGATCGACTGGAACTCAAGCTTGGGCAGTTGCTAGGATCCATTCGCGTGGCTTGTACAGGCAAAAAGGTGACCCCGCCCCTATTCGGGACACTGGACCTCATTGGTCAGCAGAAGGTGATACGACGATTGGAGGATGCCATTGCCC
>CAYOBT010000289.1:0-4131 GCA_964402205.1 uncultured Anaerolineales bacterium | reverse complement strand
GTTCCTCATCCATCTTGCCCGCAAGCAATGCCTGTGCCCAGCCGATGAATGCGAGCAGCAAAGGAACGAACCCCGCTGCGATCGGCGCAACCCAGCGCCAGTGTTGCGGTTCCGTCGCTGGCAACACGAGCCGCAGTTGTCTCCAAGAGAAGAACCACGAATAGGTTACGGATACGATCTCTGCTGGCAGCAGGAGAGCTGCAAGTTGGTGACGCTTGGATCCCTTGCGCGTCGTTTGGCGAAACCGCGTGTACCAATAGGCAAGGACCAGGTTCGCTATATCAGCGGTGGTGTTCAGGACTAAGCCAAGCCAAGCGAACAGCGGCGGCATCCACTTGGCCATATAGACGCCGTCGAGGCCCGAGCTGGCCAGCATCAGGCCCAGGCCCACGAGCCAGAGTGATGCGTCGCGGATACGGTGTGAGAGTGTCACGGCATTCCCCCCTGTAGCAGCCACAGCTCGAGTTTTGCGACGCGGCGGGCGGCCTCCTCGGGGCTGCAGGCAATGTGGATGCGGATGTAGCGTTCACCCAGCGGCATGTACACCGGCCCGCAGGTCTCACAGCTGAGCCAGCCACTGCGCTTGGGATCACAATCGAAATGTAAGGCCCCACCGCAGACGTGGCAGGTGTCCATCCCCACGTGGGGATGAGCTCGGGTCGGTGCAGATGCGAGCGCCGGCATCTCGGATTCAGTCATTAGATCTCCTAACGAATAGCGCGGCCCCTGCCGCACCATAAAACACAGGAATGATCATCTCCGTCCACCCGATGTTCCCGTCCATGTAGCGCCATAGCAGCGAGAACAGGGCCAAAAGGAGCAACAACAGGCCAATCCGTTGTGTTTGTGTCATAGCTCGAACTCCATCTGTTCCGGTCCGGTCTCTGGCGCGGGCACCAGGGTGCCGGTATAGTCCATCACGGTGTGCTTGCCGCTCCAGAGGCAGTCTTTGGTGACGCGGTAGAGCGCGACGTCGCGGTCGGTGAAGCAGATCCATCGACCGGCATACACGTGCCAGGTGGGGGAGATGTCGAGCAGGGCGCCAAAGAACACATCCAAATCCACATAGCGCTGCTCAGGAGCCTGTGCGCCATCGTCGCCGTAGTTGATGCGCTTGAGCCAATAGCCGCAGGGGCCATCAGAGCTTGGCACGTCAGCGCCCGCGATATAGTAGAGACCATCTACCCAGGTGGCTATCATGGGTCCTTCTCCCTGTTGTGTCCTTCCTCCAGGTAGCCGATGTAGACGAGCACGCCGGGCATGTCCTTGGAGAAGAACTTGCGGGCCGTGTACTCGTAGACGTGCCGATCGTTGCTGATCACGCCGGCTTTCTCGATCGCGTCGAGCACGAGCTCAACCGACAGGTCCGGCCGGCGTGTCTCATAGAACACCTCGAACACGATGCGCAGGGGCCGATCTGCGCTGCCCAGCTGCAGGTTGCCGATGGACCGCATCTCAGCGAGCGCGCGCTGTCCAGGCGCGGGCCTTGGCACTCTTGATGACGCGGGTGCGGCCGCGGATGCGCACTACCTTGCGGCTGTTCGACTTGCGCGGCGGCTGGTCGGGCAGCCAGAAGGTGGTGATCCAGTCAGACATGGTCAACCTCAGCTGCTTTCCCTGTCCAGTGGTGACAGCAATCAGTCGCCCGCTTATAGCGTGGGACGACCTCGTAGTGACATTCGCCATCTTCACGATTCGCCCCGGTCCATCCGGTAGCGGTGAAGAGGCCCCAGTCTTTTTGCCACCATTTGCAGCTGGCACAGGTGTGCTCTGCTTCACTCACTGCGGGCACTCCAGTTCATAGCCCGGCCCCACCTCCCACAGCACGCACGAGATGTCCTCATTCCTCCACCACAGGCCGACGTACACGCGATCTCCTGTCCCGCGCGGGACCGGCGTGGATGTGGGATCGGCCTCGGCGGCCGCGATCGCCGTCGGCGTGAGGACCGGTGTGGGCCTGGGCGGCGGCTCGCTCAGTTCACCCGCACAGAATGCCCGGCACCATTCCTCGGTGCCATCGTCGGCCAGGCAGTGGGCTACGCATTCCTCCATGTCCTCGGGATAGTAATCCCTCGGCGGAAAGACCGGTGAGAGGGGCGACTCTTGCGACGCGACCTGCGCATCGCCCAGCGCCCAGGTGAGCAGTAGAGCCAGGATGATGAGTGTCAGTATCTGTTTCACGGTGCCTCCTCAGTTCGGGTAACAAACGTTATCCTGTAGGTCCGCTGGCTCGCTCACGGCGGCTGCTCGGGGTGTGCGTAGGCGCCGTATTTGCGCTTGCGAGCCGCCTTGTCCTCTTGCTTCCCTGGGGGAGCACGCACACGAGGTGCCTCCTCCTCCGTTTCCATGAGCATGCTCCACAGGTAGCCAGGCGGGTTATGGATGCGGCCGTTGGAATGACAGACGTACTCGATCCAGCCTCTCACCCTGCCCCGAGGGCATTGGCTGAGCACCTGACCTGCCTTTTCCTTAACAAGACCCAGATCCACCAAAGCAGAGCAGATCTCTTCTTCTTCGTCATCAAGCGGGCGCTGCGAGTTATCCACAGGGTTATCCACAGACGCGCTCGCGGCGGCCTCTTGATGTTGATCTTGATCTTCCTCTGACTCTTGATCTGACTCTTGATCTGATTCTTGATCTTGATCTGTGTCACGCGCCGTGACAACCTTATGACCGCGGCGTGACGGTTGGCGGTCACGTGCCCGTTGGCGAGCCTTGCGTTCAGCGTCGCTCATGGGCTTGGCCTGCCGCTTGGCAAAGTTCGTGATGTGCCAACAGCCGTCGAGCAGCTGCACCAGGCCTGGGCCAGGCTCACCGCCGGTGACCTCAGCGAGCGCCTCCAGGTCCTCCTCGATCGCATGTGGCGTGCTGCGTAGCCGCCAAGCGATGGCGCCGATCGTGGGCAGGAACCCGTCTTGGTCGAGCTCTTTGGCCAACAGCACGAACTCGAAAAAGCGGCGCCAGAGATGATCGCTGAGCATGCCGACCTTGTGATCGTCTAGGGTGTCGATCCAGAGCTTGGCCCAGGAATAGGATGGCAAGGTAGGCTCCTTACAGCGGCTGACCGGTGATGATCGAGATGCCGATCACGGCCGCGACGCCGAGCACCAAGCCGATGATGAAGAGGCGGGCTCCGGCGTTGGATGCCTCGGCGGTCTCGAAGCCGGTGGGCTTGCCGCGCTCGAGGAGCCAGAGGGCGGCGGCCAGGCCGGCGAGCAGTACGATGATCACAATGACCGGCGATACGTTCGGTGATGTGTTCACGGTGCCTCCTCGCTGTAGCGGATGAGCAGGTCGTCGAGGGCCTGCTGGTCGATGTGTTTGAGCTGGTCGTAGAGGCGCTGGGCGGCGACGGCGGCCAGGTAGCGCCCGACGATGGGGACGAGTATGGCGGCCAGGATGCCGGCGAGTTCCTCTTCGGTCATGGTCCGTCTGCCTCACAGTACACGTGCCACTGCAGGCGAACGTAGCGCATACCTTGCTCTTCTGGATTATCGGATGGCTGGCAGCGCAGTCCGGTCGGCACGGAGGCTATAAGCCTATCGGTCGCTGTGTCATACGTGGGCAGCAGTACCGGCACATCCTGCGGTCGCTGGCACGGACTGTCCACACCGGATAGTCTGCGACAGGGATCGATAGCGATAGACACCGGGATCAGCAGCAGGATCACGATCAGGCTGATAATCGTCTGCTTGCGGTTCAGTCGTTGCGACAGCTCACAGAGCAGGACACCGCATAGCAGATAGTTTGCGATGACGCTGAGCAATTCCACTAGGGTACACCTCCTGTTCTGCGCTCACATCCAGGCGAATGCGCGCTGCGAATCGCCCTAGGGATAGCGATTCGTTCCGACTGGGCCGGCTGTGGCCTGTCGCTGTCGCAGCTCCTCGACATCAGAACGAGCCTCCAGATCAGGGCGCCGGTTCTGGATCTCCATAACCCGATTCTGAATGGTCTTAGGAGAGGTTGCGTCGACCAGCCACGCGCGGAATGCATCCAAGCGCTCGCCGAGCACACGGTCCAAGCCTTCAAACTGTGCCCAGTAGGTTACCATAGCGACGCGGTAATCGTCACGCGCATCAGGATGTTCCTCCAAGATATATTCCAGTTTGTCAGCGATCGAGCCAGTGA
>CAYOBT010000288.1:0-4132 GCA_964402205.1 uncultured Anaerolineales bacterium | reverse complement strand
CCGGCTATCGGGTTCTTCTCTCGGGGCTGGCCCCAGCGATCCATCGCACCCGACTCGCCATACACCATCATCTGGCCGCCGCCTTTGGCGTAGGCCACCAGCGCATCGAGCGCGTCATCGGCGATTGTCTTGGCGTCATCTGTTGGGATATCGGCCAGCACGTGCGTCCAAGGTGTGCATCGGGATGACGCGAGAGCTGTCGTCGCAAGCGATTGGATGAGGTCTTGGTCTTGGCCGTGTTCGACGCCGAGTTCTAGACGGAGCATCCGAGGGTTGACGGGAGTCAAACGGGCATAGCTAACCAGTCGCCCGCCTCTATGCGCAATGTGGACCAGAGGCGCCGATAGCCCAAGCCAAGCTGCGACGCGGCGCGGAACGCGCTGCCAGAGGGTCAAGCCCAAGTCCGATCGACGGATCGGCGCCAGGCGGCGAAGGAGCAGCGGCTGCTTGCGGCGCGCGAGTCGCATCACGCTCGCAATGTCACGGCCACGCACTGGCCTGACCCTCGGATCGACCCCAGCCACCGCTGGCTTCAACGAGCGGTTGCGTAGCCGCAGCTCGGTGATCGTCTCGTACACGGCGAAGCCACGATGCTCATACAAAGCTACAGCGGGGTCATTATCGCTGCGGACCTGAAGCAACACGCAGCGCGCACCGATGGCCTTTAGGTGGAAAAGGGCGGCATCGACCAGCCTGCCTGCGATGCCACGTCCTCGATAGTGGGGGTGCACGGCCACATTGCTGATGGTCCAGCTACCGGCAATGGGAGCGCCAGGGACGCTGCTCCCGTGCCCGAGCGTGATGTTGCCGACGAGCTTGCCCTCTTGGATCCATACATAGCCGTCCAGCACGGCTGCAACCCGGTCTATGACACGGATTAGGGGGGACATCGCCGCGAGCTGGCGGAGCCTCTGGACCAGGTTGCTGCCTGTCAGGGCGAGCTCGTCCTGGTAGGCGATCTCGATGAGGTCGGCAATAGCGGGGAGGTCGTGAGCAAGGTGAACGCGGAAAAGCCCGCAGGGCGATCGTTGTGGGACCATGGCCGGGGCGGTCCGAGGAGCGATCATGGCGATCTGCCCCGCAGGAGCTGGATTGCCTCATTCGTATCGATCTCGCCCTCTGATAGACGCTCCAGGATCGCGCGTCTCTCACTGGGAGCAAGCGTCGAGTCGTCCTTGGTGTCAAACCCGAGCGCGTGGATGAGCTCGTTGAGCCGATTCCGGACGGTGGGGTACGAGATGCCGAGCTCATCCTCGACGCGCGTGATCTTGCCCTCACACCGGATAAAGGTCTCGGCAAAGTGGAGTTGCTCAGACGTGAGTTGCCCGAAGCGACCAAGCGTAAAGTGCCCGTGGATCTCGGTATCGCATGTGCGGCAGTAGAGGACCGTAGCCTCTAGCGTCTCGCCGCAGACTGGGCATTGGCCGACGATCTGGTGAGCCATGGCTCCATCTTCCCCCGCAGCGGCATGAAGAATATCCATATGATTGTAAGAGATTTTAACATCTGGACTGCACTTTGTCAAGTGCTCGCTGTCTCATCTCGACGCACAACGTCCCCGACCAGGATGCGTTCGGCAGTACCGTTGGCCGTTGCGATGAGCAGGCCGCCATCGCTGTCTACATCGATCGCGGTCCCCTCGACAGTGCCTTCGTGTGTCGCGATGCTCACCTGTTTCCCAAGCGTGGCTAGATGCTCGCGCCAAAGGGTTAGCGGCGACCAGCGAGTCGTGGGAGCGTCTTCAGCGGACGCGTCCGCGCTCTCCAGAAGGTGATCGTAGAGGGTATCTGCCCTGTGGAGCAAGGTGAGGAGCAGAGGCAGTCTGGGCACGGGGCGACCGAGCTCAGCTTCGAGGCTGGTGGGTGGGGTGGTGGCCGTGCGCCACACGTCGGGAGGCAGATCGGCGAGCTCTAGATTCACGTTGAGGCCGATGCCGACAACGACGGCGAGGCCTTGCGCATTGGGGCTTGCCGTTGGCGAGACGAGCTCGGTGAGAATGCCTCCCGCTTTGCGGTCCGCAACCAGGATATCGTTGGGCCACTTGATAGCCGCTGCTAGCCCCGTCTCCTCGGCAATCGCCTCCACGGCGGCCACGGCACAGAGCATCGTTGCTTGTTGGGCTTGGCTAGGTTGCAGACGCGGGCGAAGCAGCAAGGAGAAGAGTAGCGATGAGCGAGGCGGTGCGTGCCATTCCCGTTCCAGCCGTCCTCGGCCATGTGTCTGATGATCCGCGAACACCAGCGTGCCGTCTGGGGCGCCGGCACGCGCCAGGTCTACGGCGCGTCTATTGGTCGAATCAATGACTGGGTGGCACTCGGCGAACCGGGCGAGGCGTCGCGTGCGCAGGCGGCTCGCGATGGCCTCGGCAGTGATGGGGGCTTTGCTAGGCGCACGATCGGACATTCAGCCCAACCCGATCTCCTTGAGCCACGCGGGATCCCACGCGATGCCCAGTCCTGGCATCTGCGGGCATCGAACGGTGCCATCTGACTCGATCGGCATGACATCCTGGAAGCCCACCTGAAAGCCGCACGCTTGCCAGAACGGCCCATCATCCATGTACTCGAGCCAGGGGGCTAGAGCCGTCGCGCACGAGAGGTGCAGCCCGATCATGAACCCAACGCCACTCTTGCCATGGTGGAACACAAACGGGCGCCCGGCCGCCTCACAGAGCGCGGCGATCTTGCGCATCTCCTGGGGGCTGCCGCTAGTGATGGGATCGGGTTGCATGACGTCATAGATGTCGCTCTGCAGCAGCTTCCAGTAGGCGCTCAGTCCCGTCATGGCCTCGCCGCCCGCAATGGGGACCTGGGACCGCTTCCGGAGCGTCCTACCCGCTTCGGGCAGGGCATAGGCGAGAGGCTCCTCGAGCCACGCCACGTCCAGAGCCGCAAGCTCTTTGGCAGTCGCAAGAGCTCTGTCGAGGTCCCAGGTGACGCCCGCATTGGGCCGGCCCGGAAGCTTCTGGGATTGGTTGGCATCGACCATGATGGCCATGCGGTCTCCGACAGCACGGCGACATGTCTCGACCAGCCTGACGTCGTCGCGGATGGTCTCGCCGCTGAGGCGAAGTTTGACGGCGCGATAGCCCCGCTCGAGATAGGCGAGGCAGTCGTCGGCGCGCTCCTCGGGCGTCCGGGCGTGATGGACCGTGCTGGCATAGACGGGAACACGATCCCGAGCGCCCCCCCAGAGGCGATAGAGCGGCACATCGAGGGTTTGACCAATGAGGTCCCAGAGCGCGACGCCGACGAAAAAGAAGCGTCCATGCGAGCGCAGCTGTCGCAGGAGAGCCGTGTGCGCCTCGATATCAAAGAGAGGCTTGCCTTCTAGGCGAGGCGCGATCAGGTCGTTGACTTGGTGCGCGGTGGCGGGCAGGTGTGGCGAGTACTCGCCGTCCATGGCGATGGCCCAATGGCCGTCACTGGTCTCGGTTCGGACTACCACATAGTCGCGCGCATAGATGGGCTTGCTTGGATCCCATGGCGTGATCAGGCCACAGGAGAAGGGCACGTCGCGGACGTCAACGGCTCGTACCGAGCGGATCGTGACGCTGTCGGGCTGGGGCATTGCAGCTTTCCTATGGTGTTAGCGTTCAGCTCTGCTTGCGGAAGATAGGCAGGCGCGCGGCGGTGCCACCGTCGCACAGGATGGTATCCCCCACGACAAAGGCGGCGTCGTCCGACGCCAGGAACGCACACAGGCGGCCCACATCCGCGGGCCAACCGACGCGTCCCAAGGGTACCCACTGCGCTGTCCAATCGCGATCGTACGCGGCTCGATCCTCATAGTAGCGTGGTACCTCGATGATGCCTGGTGCGACGCCCACGACGCGTATGCCCAGCGGGGCGAGCTCGAGACCTAACGATCGCGTTGTGGCCTCGATGGCGCCCTTGGTCCCATCGTACAGCGAGTACTTGGGTGACGAGAGCCGCGCGTGTACCGACGAGATATTGATGATCACGCCGCCGTCGTGGTCCCTCATGTGAGTGGCAGCCCGCTGCGAGATAAAGTAGAGACCGCGCAGATTCGTGTGATAGATGAGGTCAAAAGTCTCGGGCGCGATGTCAAAGAAGCTCTCGGTATAGGTGCGGCCAGCGTTATTGACGACGACATCGAGCCCGCCCAACGT
>CAYOBT010000287.1:0-4146 GCA_964402205.1 uncultured Anaerolineales bacterium | reverse complement strand
CTGCTGAGCAGATGCGCACCCAACCCGTTGCGCCGATAGTCCGGGGCCACATGCAGCCAACGCACATAGAGCGTCGTGGCGGCATCGGGCAGGTTGCTCTCGTCCGCCAACGTTTCCCACACGCACAGGCCAACATCCCGGCCATCGGGCAGCCGCGCCACGGCGAGCTGGTCGTTGCGCCCTTCCATCTCGTGGGCCCCGTGGACGATCTCACAGCGCACCTCGGTGGGCGGCACGACGGGCGGCACCACCATGGGACGCGCCAACGTCGCCTCGTCCTGGTAGCCCTCATAGCCGCGCGCCGCCAAGAGCGCCATCACATGGCCAAGCCTGGACGAGAGGTAGGCGTGCGGCAGGTGGTAATCGGGCCAACGGCCCTCATAGTGAAACGCATACACCTCGCGTTCGCCGCGATCGCGCAAGTAGGCCTCCGCTTTGGCAGACAGGGCGTGGCCAACGTCGGGGCGCTCTGGCGGGTAGGCCAGCATGCGGATCAACCCAGCCGCCGGCTCGTGATCCGCCTCCGACCGCCCCAGTGCGGCCTGGCAGAACCCGACGACGCGCTCCCCATCCATCGCGACCCAAGCAGCCTCGCCGGCCAATGGCGTGGGGCTTGGCGTCTCGCCCCAAGTCGGTGCTAGCGCGCGGCGGACCGTGCTGGCGTCCATCGGCCCCGTGAAAGGGACGCCGCGGAGCGCCCGCTGCAGAAGAGAGGTCAAGGCAGGGATGTGCTCCGCCCTGGCCGCCGTCACCTCACACGACATCCACCACCTCATCGCCTCCCTTGTACGTCGGCAGCCAGAACCAGAAGCGCGCCCCGGCATCCGGCGCGTTCTGCACACCGATGCGGCCACCGTGGGCCTCGACCAGTTGCTTGCTAATGGCCAGCCCCAATCCCGAATGTGGCGCCGATCGATCCCGCGCCGGGTCCGCGCGATAGAACCGCTCAAAGACTAGGTCCAGGTGCTCTTCGGAGACGCCGTCGCCGGTGTCCTCCACCTCGACGCGGACGCCGTCGTCCTGCGCGCGCGCCCGCACCGTCACCGAGCCGCCCGCAGGCGTATAGCGCAGCGC
This sequence comes from uncultured Anaerolineales bacterium, assembly GCA_964402205.1. Taxonomy (GTDB): domain Bacteria; phylum Chloroflexota; class Anaerolineae; order UBA1429; family UBA1429; genus DAIRUQ01. The sequence continues at coordinate 3,072 of CAYOBT010000287.1, read as the reverse complement.
GTTGCTCACCAGGTTGCTCAGCACCTGCTCCAACCGCTGGGCGTCGCCCCGCACGGCAGGAAGGCCATCCTCCACATCGGCCATCAACGTCGCGTCGCGCTCCGATGCCTGCCCCGCGAACCCCGCCAGGCTCCGCCGCACCAGCTCGCCCACGTCGATAGAGCCCATCTCTAGGGGCAGGTGCCCCGCCTCGGCCAGCGAGAGCTCGTGGAGATCATCCACCAGTCGACTGAGGAGCAGCGTCTGCTCATAGACCGGCCTCAGGCTCTCGGACGTCATGTCGAACACGCCATCCTGGAGCGCCTCGATCTGGCCGCGCATCACCGCCAACGGCGTGCGCAGCTCGTGGGCGATATCGGCCACCATCGTCCGCCGCAACACCTTGTCCCGCTGCAACGCCCCCGCCATCTCGTTGAACCTCCTGGCCAGATCGCCCACCTCGTCGTCGGACGCCACCTCCACGCGGGCCTCCAGGTTGCCCGCCGCGATGCTGTCGGCGGCCTGGCTGAGGTCCGTCAGCGGTCGCAGCATCTGGTGCGTCACCACGGACCCCAGGATGATGGCGACACCCGCGGCCAGCACGCCGCCCCACATGAGCGAACGGCTCAGCGCCAGCACGAGATCCGTCTCGCGGGTGCCGGTGGACATGACCAAGTGACCCACCACCTGGCGGTTGACCACGATGCTGGTGCTACGATCGAGGATACGCTCCGGGATGGTCTTGCCCAGCAGCTCGTCCTCGCCGGCCACGACGGTGCCACCGCGATCGGTGAGCACCAGGCGACCAAAGCCCGCGTCGGCTGGTGGCCCTCCTCCGCGTGGCATCCCCGCCCCCGCCCTGACAATGGCCTCCAGCTCGTTGGTCGCCTTCCACTCGCCATGCTGCGCATAGTAGCTCACAAGCTCGGGCAAGAGAACGCGCGCGCGCATCATCATGGCTTGGTTGAGATAGCCCTGAAAGTGGCGTTCGGCGGCACGTTGAAACGCCACGGCCACCGACGCCGTCACCACCGCGACGGCGATGGCCACGACGACCGCCAGCTTGAGCCCCAGCGAGATCCTACGCATCCTCTTCCTCGCGAAGCTTGTAGCCGATGCCGTGCACCGTCAGCAGATAGGCCGGCTCGGACGAGTCCTGCTCGATCTTGCGCCGCATGTTCTTGATGTGCGTGTCGATGGTCCGCTCATACCCCTCATAGGCCTCGCCGGTGGCAGCCTCCAAGAGCTGCAACCGCGAAAAGACGCGACCCGGCTCGCGCATCATCGTCCGCAGGATCTCAAACTCGGTGGGGGTCAGATCGACCGTCTCGCCCTGGATCGTCACCGCGTGCTTGGCGACATCGAGCTCCAACTCGCCCACGCCCAAGCGCTCCTGTTCCTGCGTGGGTGTCCCCTTGACCCGGCGCAGCACCGCGCGAACCCGCGCCACCACCTCACGCGGGCTGAACGGCTTGGTCACATAGTCATCGGCGCCCAGCTCCAGCCCGATCAGGCGGTCGGTCTCTTCTACGCGGGCCGTCAGCATGATGATGGGGATATCGGAATCGCGGCGGAGCGCCCTGCAGACGTCCCACCCGTCCATATCGGGCAGCATCAGGTCCAGGATCATCAGCGCGGGCTCTTCCTGGCGGGCCATGCGCAGCGCTTCGGGCCCCGTATAGGCCGAGAGCACCTCATAGCCGGACCGCTCCAAGTAGCCGCGCAGAATACGCACGATCTCAACCTCGTCGTCCACCACCAGGATCTTGTCTGGCATCGTCCATCCCTCTCTAGCGTCAGCGTACCGCCGCAGCATAGCCCGCACCGAGCTCACTCGTCAACCTAGCGTCATGTCTCCCAGGGTAAAGGCCTTGCCATCGCCCTATTCACCTTCCCTTCAAGCCTACACCATAGGTGTGAAGGCCGTGTGAAGAGGCTGTGGCGACATTGGGGGGTGAGATGCTCACGAATCCGTCAGGAAAACCCTTGACAAAGCCTCCCCCGTGTGCTACTATAATAGTGCAGAGCCTCGAGAGATTGATGGATCTCTCGGTAACGGTCAAAGAAGAGAAGATCAACAAGCGGGGACGAAGGAACGCGAGGCTTTCCGAACCGCGAGTCGGCTGAAAGGCCCGGGAGACCGGTCCGGAATCCCGACAAGTGAGTAACGCGGCGATAGCGGCGGGAAAGCAAGTTGGTCTAGCTTCTCGGAGAAGACACTCCAGAAAAACGACGCCTGCACCGAGACGACACAAAGGTCACTTGAGGCTCTGTGTTTTGCGTTGCTCGCATCGAGCGGCGCCCCGTCGCAGCTCTCATCGAACCCCCTAGCGCGCCAACGACGACGCGAACGCCCGCCAAAGACGGCCGCAGGCCCACACACCACAAGGGGGAAACGCCATGCAAGAGCACGTCCTCGTTGCCTATTGCAGCCACTATGGCTCCACGGCCGAGGTCGCCAAGACTATCGCCAACACCCTCGAGGAAGAGGGCGTCCAGGCGGATGTCCACTCGGTCACCGACGAGATTGACCTGAGCCCCTACACGGCGGCCATCCTAGGCAGCGCCATCTACCGTGGGTCCTGGCCCGACGAGATCACGGACTTTGTGCGGGAGCACCGCGACGTCCTCTCTGAGCTACCCGTTGGGCTGTTTACCGTGGGGCTGATGATGCGCAAGCCTAGCGAGGATGCCAAGTACAAGGCCCAGGCCGCGATGGCCCCCGTCCGCGGCCTGGTCAAAGAGGTGGACGTGGCATCCTTTGGCGGCTGCTGCCACAACCTCCCGCAACCGTGGAAGTTCCTCTTCAAGCTGCTGGGAGCGGGCGGCGACTATCGCGACTGGGACGAGATCAAGCACTTTGCCCGCGTCTTTCTCGACAGGCTGCCCAAGCGGATGCCCGCCGCAGCCTGAACCGAACGACCACTCCCGGGGGCGAATCCGCGCCCGTAGTCATGCGCGGATTCGCCCCTTTGGGTGTTGTGGGCGAAACGCTGCTCCGGCCTGCCTCCCCTCTCCCGCGCCATCGGTGGCGCGTCTGTCGCGGGCGAGGGGCCGGGGGCGGGGGGTGCCCGCAGCGCATGCATTCGACCC
>CAYOBT010000286.1:0-4152 GCA_964402205.1 uncultured Anaerolineales bacterium | reverse complement strand
CGCTCGCCAGCAGGCCAGGAATCGTCCCCAGACGGCCTGTGCCAGGATTCGGTGTCCATTGGCTCGCGTCGGCCTCGTAGGTCGGCTGCGTTTGGTCAACGCAAGAGTCCCACACAACGGGCGTGGTCCGCATGCCCGATCCCGCGCCGACCGCACCACGTGCTGGATCCGCTCGAGAAAGGCCTCGCGCGCGTGCTCGTAGATGAGTACGCCAGAAAGGCGCGGGCGCTGTTCCGTCGCAAGCGCTGGGCGCACGTCAACTCGCGCTCAGCCAGCCCTTCGTCATAGTCCCGTCCTATCTCGAGGCCGTTCCGAGCTCAGCTTGTGATATGGTTGACTCCAGGCAGGGCTGCATAGTCTGTCACCCACGGCGTGTCTGCCTATCCTTTCCCGTGACGCAGCTCGCAGCTTTGCCGAGCCCACTGCTGGGTTTTTGCGTGGCTTGGATCGCTGCCAGGAACGTCTCACGTGCTGGGTGGCTGGCAAAGGTCCTCTAGCGTGCAGCAGATGGCCTCTATGTTGTCGAGCGGCACGTCGGGCTCGCACTCGGCGTAGAGCATCAAGCCCCCCTCGAGACCGTTGGCCCGCACCTGTGGGTTGAGCACAGTCACGCCCACATCGATCAGATCGGGGACAATCTCCAAGACGTGACCATCCGTGTGTAGGTAGATGGGGATATCCGCCTCTCGAGCTGGGGCCAAGATGCGGTCGTAGGACGGCTTGATGTACTTGCGCCAGTGTTCGGGACTCATCGGCAAGGACTTTTGCAGGCCCAGGTCATCGCCAAACACAAGGTACTCGGCCCCCAGGGAGACCGTTCTCGACACGACCGTTGCGTTATAGCCCTCGACCATGGCGATCAGCTCATGCAGGCGAGGGTCGTCCAGGGCGATGTCCAGCATGAGGTTGTCGAATCCTCGCAGGTAGTACAGCTGCATGTACATGAACCCGTGAGGCAGCGGGCCGGCCGCGGCCAGGCCTCCCTGCTCGACCGCCTGTGCCATGCCTTGCGCCATCGCCTCCCAATCGCGCGGGCCCCACATGTCGTCCGTCAGCGGGTCGGGCGGCTCGTAGGTGTCCAGCGCATCCCAGTCTGCCAGCGGATGCGAGACGACCACGCTATCCAGCCCGCGCTCCGCATTCATCCACACACAGCCCCAGCAATCGGTGTGATAGCCGAATTCGTACAGGGGGCTGCTGATCTCGTCATAGTCGCGAGAGCCGCGTTCATAGCTAGGGAAGATGCGCGGATGCGCCAACACCAGCTCCTCCAGGTCCTCGCGGTACTTGATCCAGGTGGCTGGCATCAGCCCCACGCGGCAGGGCACCCACTCGGGGTGATCCAAGTAGATGGTCTTGAGCATATTCACCGTGCGTCGGTTCCTGCCATCGTAGCCGATCATCTATCCTCCTCATCTAGCGGCGCCAATCCGTCTGCATTCGCGAGCAGCAACCCCATCGCAGCAGCTTGGTCAGCCCAGGCCGACCAGGTACGGGCAAGGCCGGGGTGCACCTCAGAGACGAGTCCCCTCGGGCGTCACAGACAGCGCAACGGATCTCTATGGGCAGCTGTAGCTGGTACCGATAGGCACCAAAGGCACTGCCATAGCCTGCGTAGTTGCGTTGCGGGATCTAGCACACGACGTTGCGTCAGACCGCGCCGTCAGCAAGGCCGTGTTCCGCCATCGCTTGCAGGCGCTTGATGGTCTGCTCGGCGACGCGCTGATTCTTCACATAGTACCGCACCATACGCCGGACCAGCCCTTGCCTTGCCTCCTCGTCCCCCGCATAGTAAGGATGGCTCAGCAACTCGTTGACCCAGTGCAGATTCGCCTCTACTTCCTGCGGGATCCTCTCCGAGTCGTGGCACACGGCATCGTTGGGGCATACGCCATGGCAGATACCGCAGCGTATGCAAGCGGCCTCGTCGATGAAAGCGACGCCATCGCGCATGGCGATGGCACAGGCGACACACTCGTCGATACAGCTCTGGCATCCAGTGCATAGTTCCTCGTTGATCCACGGCACGTTGCCTTCTCCTTTCGCTTGCCCCAATCATACGTTTCCCGACGGGATGAGGCCTTCCTTTTCGACCTGTAGCTGTGGGAACTTGACCATCGACTAGCCTTGGGAAGGCGGCTTGGTCTCAATTCCCAGGAGGCACTCTAGGTCCTTCAGCAGTGACAGTCAACCGCTTGATCCTTGGCGATCCTGCCGTGCGGTGCATAGCAGTTCCAGGGGTCTCGCCGACGAAGGTCAGCGGGTGGCACAACGCGGATGACCCTCCCAGCAATCACAAGGCAGGGCTTACCGCCGAGAGTAGCGCAGCTCCGCTTCGACCACGCGGACTGTTGGGCCGACAACGACACATCTGCGATGCGCTTGCCAGAGGCAAGAGGGTCAGGACGCCGCCCCTGGCTTGGACGGTGATGCGCCACGCAAAAGGTATCCATCGCTCCGATCGTCAACTCTGCAACCCGAGTTGGTGAATGCACTAGTGGCAGGCCAGCATCGCCACCTGGCCGTTCGAGGATCCGGCGCAACCGGCCACGACGGCCTTTGGCATCGCAGAAGACGCGATCAGGGCGTTGGTGGATCGCTTGTCGACGGCGCATTGCCGTGCGCCAGCCTTGTCTCCCATTCCCATAGCGGGGCCTGACAGCGACTCTACAGATCGCGAGGGCGGCGATAGGGGGCGCTATCGGTTCGCGCAGGGTGGGCGGCGTGCTGTGCCCCAGGTAAAGCGGTACCGCGAGGTGCAGTCCTACGCCCCCGGTAGGGGGCTGCCATGGATGATCAACCTAGCAGTGCAGTACACGAGCGCCACCATGCTGGATAGAATGCATCCGGGCCAACTTGCCAGCGTGCTTCGCTCCTGGTCGGCTACGAAGCGTTGCTTTCTTCATGGGCAGGAAGGGAGCAAGCTGCCGCGCGGCGGGGGTTTCGCACCTGCCAAGCCGCCACCAATGGCCTATACTGACCCCAACCAGGCTTCTGGGGGAGGTTCGCTATGACATATCTGCTGCGAGGATCATCGGATGCCGATCCGGGCTTGATCGAGGCCATTGCCGACCTGATGCGCGCCACGTTCGAGCGCCTGGTTGTCGTCACGGGCGTGGCCTACCTCGTGTGGCATCTCGTCACGACGGTGACCCAACCGGGCGATATGGGCGTGCGCGCCTGGGGGCTCACCTTTGCGTTGCTGCCCTTGGTGCCGCTCCTGGTGTGGCTGGCCCGCCGGCGTCTTCGGTGGGCGCAGCTCGCATGGATGGCGTCGCTCTGGGCCGGCGTGACGGCAGCCACCGTGTTGTTCCATCAACCTCTGGTGACGTTTTTCTATGCCCTGCTGCCCATGATAGCTGCCGTGGTCATCGGGTGGCCCGCTGGTCTTGCCGCCGAGGGCCTGATCGTGCTCGGCTTGCTGCTGCTGGATCGTTGGAGCGGCTTGCGCATCACGTCGGCGCTGGCTGGCGTTGTGCTGGTCGGCGGCGCGCTAGGCGGCGTCCTCGGTTGGGCCAGTACCGTCGGCCTGCTCACCGTCACCGAGTGGTCGCTCTTTAGCTATCGCAAGACGCGCGATATGATCCAAGAGGCGCGCCAACAGCGCATGGAGCTCAAGCAGGTCCAGGCGGACTTGGTGCAGGCCAACCGCGAGCTCGCGCGCATGACCGATCGCCTCAAGGCCATGAACCGCGTCGCAGAGGAGGCCCGTCGCGCCAAGGAACAGTTCGTGGCTAACGTCAGCCACGAGTTGCGCACGCCGCTCAACATGATCATCGGGTTCAGCGAGATGATCACCCAGGCGCCCCAGGTCTATGGTACCCGGCTGCCACCCGCGCTTTTGGCCGATATCACCGCCATCCAGCGGAACAGCCAGCACCTCTCCAAGCTCGTGGACGACGTCCTCGACCTGAGCCAGATCGACGGTGGACGCATGACGCTGCTCAAGGACTGGGTGCGCCTGCCGCAGATCGTGGACGAGGCTGTCACAGCGGTGCGGGCCCTGTACGAATCCAAGGGGCTCTCGCTGCGTATGGAGCTGGCCGACGATCTGCCCGAGCTGTTCTGCGATGGCACCCGCGTCCGCCAGGTGATCCTGAACCTGCTCAGCAATGCCGGCCGCTTTACCGAGCGGGGCGGCGTGGTAGTCAA
>CAYOBT010000285.1:0-4154 GCA_964402205.1 uncultured Anaerolineales bacterium | reverse complement strand
CATCGCATACCACCTGGTCCTGTGTCCTGTCCTCGCCCTTGAGCTGTACCGACGACCTCCTGATCCATTCGGGGAAATAGTCAGGCGCCACTTTCTGGTAGAAGCCCTGCTCATCGATGCCGTTGGGAAAGCGCTGCATGGTGAGAGGACGCCCCTGAAGGTGCGGTAGGATGGCGTCCGCGATGCGACGGTAGTAGTCGAGAAGATCGCCCTGGGTGATGCCCTTTTTTGGGAAGATCGCCTTGTCCAGGTTCTCGGCCTCGAACGTCCGACCGCCAATGGTGATGCGCTCCGGACTCATGCTTGCGCCCCTTCTCTGTAACCGCGATCTTGGTCGGAGAAGCGTCCGTCGGTGAGCGTTGCCGGCACCAGGACGCAATCGGGCTGGGATGCCTTCTGAAGCTTGTCTTGGCCGTCTTGGGAGAGGCTACATGGCGCGTCGATCATGGTCCCTCTTCCTCCGCGATCTCTTCCAGCGTTCGTCCGGTGAGCACCGATTGGGGCTCGGTGTTCGTTGGATTGCGGCGCGCATCGGCCTCGTCATCGTCCATCTTGATGAGGAGCCAACGCGCGTCATCCCCGTCGCCCGTGCGGACGAGCGCGTACCCTCCTCGTAGCTTTTCGCCGTCCAGCCAGACCGTGACCTTGCCCTCGTCAATGGTTTCGGTGAGCGACGGGCCCTCTCCCTCGTCGTTCTTCAGGTTGCGATAGGTCCCCATGTCCCAGACGAGCACGGTGCCGGCCCCATACTCGCCCTCGGGAATGACGCCCTCGAACGTCGCATAGGCCAACGGATGATCCTCAGTGGGGATCGCCAGGCGCTTGATGCTGGGATCCGTGGAAGGGCCCTTGGGGACCGCCCATGACTTGAGCACACCATCGACCTCCAGGCGAAAATCGTAGTGGAGGCTGCTGGCGTCGTGTTTCTGGATGACAAACCGAGGCTCGGATGTCCCCGTTTCTTCGTTGCCCGTTGGCTCGGGGCTCTTGCGAAAGTCGCGCTTGCTGCGGTACTTGTCCAGGTTGTCCGTGCTCACCATCTGACTCTAGCCTTTCCGTGTCTCCCTGCCGCGCGCCCCAGTCGTCATCTCTTGACCATCGATGGTACTGCTTTCGGAGGTACATCGGCTGGCGAGCCAAGCACCCCTGTGGCGCGTCAGCCATCGTCGATGCAGCCTAGATCAGGTACGCCACCAGAATGGCAATCGCCAGCCCGATGAGCGATACCCAGAAGAATCAACTGAGAGCAGCGGCCGTCGCCGCCTCAGCTTTGGCCTGGGCAACCGCCTCTGCGTGAGTTTCTGGCGGCGTAGGCACGGCGGCGGCCAGCAGAAGCGCTGATATCAACCCCACAAAGAGCATCGGGAGCCATGAGACACCAAAGAGAGGCGGGCCGAAGGGCGTGATCCACAGGCCTCCCGCCCACGTAGCTAGAACCAGTACAAGCAGGAACACCCACCACAGCTTCCACGGCCCGCGGTTGTCAAACGCGGCCGACAGGATGCCCGTGATGAGAAGAGCGAGCACAAGTGCAACGAGGAGATCAAGTAGGAACATAGGCAAACCTCCTCATGTGAGATGCGTCACAGTAGAATACGTAGCCCATACCTCGGGAAGCCGTGCTATCGATGGCGATCCACGCGCTCTCTGCTGCGAGGTCGCGAGGCAGACCCGTGCCTATGAGACGTCCGCGACGGTGCGGGACGCATTCGTGGCAGGCGCGAATCGTACCGCTAGGAGACGTCAAGGCTATGCTTGTGGCACCACGGAATCGCGCGCCATCGGATGGCGTAGCGAACGGCTCGGGTGCGCGCACGTGTCCTTTGGGGGAGTTCCCCTTGATAGAAGGCCCTTGATAGAACGGTGGAGGCGTTCGACGGAATTGGGGATGAAAGGGGTGTGCGAGCCCTGGATCTGCAAGGGGCACAGCATCCTGTGCCCTAGGCTAGGGCCTCGATGGACATGGCCGGTAAGGTGCCCACAAGCTGAAATCTGCTAGGCGTCGCTCCTTTGCCGCTGGCGGCGGGCTGCCGGAGCAGCTCCACCACGTTACTACAGCCATGCTAACCGCGGGCGGGGCAGCCGTCAAGCTCCAGCGGCTGCAGACGACGCGTGCCTCCTTCCGCTTGGATGATCTGCAGGCCGCACGGGGTTGACAACTCTCGCATAAGGTGATACAAATGCGAATGAGAAGCATTTGCAATATCGAGAGGCGATCTATGGCCAAGCTCGTAGGGATGATGGAAGAGGCGTTGCGTGCGTCTGGCAAGCGCGTCACGCCGCAGCGGCGACTGATCTTGAAGGCGTTGGCGGAAGGCGGTGAGCACCTGGATGCGGCGGCCCTGTATGATCGTGTCCGCGCATACGACAGCGGTGTGAGCCTGGCGACAATCTATCGCACCTTGGGCGTGCTCACGGAGATGGGGCTAGTCGAGGGCCATCATCTTGGAAGCGACCAGAGCCGGTACGAGGTGGTGGACAGCGGGCCGCATTACCACTTTAGCTGCCTGCGCTGCGGCAAGGTGATCGAGTTCACCACGCCCTGGGTAGAGCGCATTGTGCGCGATCTTCGGGAGCGTCGAGGTATCGACGCGGTGCGTACGCATCTGCACATTTCGGGGTATTGCGCGGCGTGTCATGAGAGCGACAAGGCCGTAAGCGACTACTCGTGAGGCGTGCGTCGATGATATGGGAATGGCGGGACTCGCATCGTGTAAGGGATGTCCGCAATGGGTGACTGGCTCTGTCCGCTCTTGGCGTTGGTGTTTGCTGGTCTGTGGCTGGGAACGCTCCTGCGGCAGCCTCGTGGCGAAGCTGGTCCAGCTCGCGAGCTGCCAAGCGCCTCCATAGAGTTGGAAGATGCGCTCAAGGCTGCCTATAGCCTGGAGGAGCAAGCTGGCCCATGGGACGGTGAGGCATTGGCTGCGGCGATTGGCCTCGCGCAGGCGTCAGCCGGCGGTGTGGTGCAAGCTCTGGCCGATGCCGGCTGGGCGAGGCAGGATGCAGAGGGGCAGTGGCGTTTGAGCGACGCGGGGTCTCAGCGAGCGCGCGAGCTCGTACGGGCACACCGTCTTTGGGAGCGGTATTTGGTGGATCGCGAAGGCGCGCCGCTGGAGACGGCGCACGCAGAGGCCCACGTGCGAGAGCACGGGACGACGTCCGAGGAGCTCGACAAGCTGGACGAGGGCTTGGGCTATCCTGCGTGGGACCCCCATGGGCATGCTATCCCGGCTCCTGGCTGCGATGTGCCGGCCCTTGCAGCAAAGCCCCTCTCTGACGAATCCGCGGTTGGCCGGCAGCTCCGCGTCGTCTGCCTGGATGATGAGTCGGCGCCTCTGCTGGCGCAGCTCGTCGCCATGGGCGTCAAGCCCGGCGCGGACGTTGCGGTCATCGACCGCGAACCGGACGTGCTCTGGCTCGAGCTGGACGACGGAAGGGTTCGTCTGGCCATGCCTGCCGCACATCATGTCCATGTGGTGCCGAAGCCTGCCCTGGCCGTGCCGCTCGGCGAGCTGCCCGTCGGGAGCCGTGCGCGGGTGGCAGAGGTCCGTGGGGGTGGCAAGCGTCAGCGTCGCATGTTGGATATGGGGATGGTGCCTGGCGCCGAGGTCGCTGTGGTGCGTCGGGCCTCGCTAGGGGATCCGGTGGAGTATCGCGTCAAGGGTACTGCGGTGGCCATGCGCCGCGCGGATGCCGACTCGATCCTGGTGGAGGAGATCGCGCATGGGTAGCGGTCCTATCACCATTGGCGTCGCGGGCAATCCCAATGTGGGCAAGAGTGCCGTCTTTAACGCGCTCACGGGCAGTCGGCAGCATGTGGGCAACTGGCCTGGCAAGACCGTGGAACGCGCCGAAGGCCGCTTCACCCAGTGTGTCCGCCTCAATACTTGCGCCCAAATCGACCTCAAGCTTCGGACTTAAGTCATCTTCGGGGTGGGTCTCAAGCCACTTCTGGACGTGATCCAGGTGATCCACCTCCTGAGGTGTGAATACGATAATAGCGAAGAGCTTATCAGCCCTAAACCGCGCCTTGCATTCCCTGCAATCCACCATCGGATCGCTGAATCCGCCGACGTGGCCGGAGGCCTCCCAGACCTTGGGGTTCATGATGATCGAGCAGTCCAGCCCGACCATGTCGTCGCGGCGGCGGACGA
>CAYOBT010000284.1:0-4180 GCA_964402205.1 uncultured Anaerolineales bacterium | reverse complement strand
CGCTGCCGCCGCCGCGATCGCGGTAACCAAAACTCACCCAGAGCCCAAGCAGGTTGAGGCGACTATTCCCGGTAAGCAATGGGTTGAGATCGAGCACGATGATGGCGACGAGGGCTAGGCACGATGCACACGTTGTTCAACCTTGCCCCGAGGCTCCTGGATCAGTGGCCGTCAGATAGCAGCTTGATGATCATCAACGGCATAGCCTTGGTGATAGGAGTCATCTTGTATCGTCGTACCATACGGCGTGGGCAGGCCTAGCGCGGCACCGTGACCAGCTTGCGCTGCCATGCGTCTCGACGACCTCCAAGGGACGGCCAGGCTGCTTGCTACGAGCTTGCGATCCCGCAGGGAGACGCCGAGGGGGACCGTGCGGCGAGCGCACGCCCTTGACGCCAAACGGCTGGTCGCGATAATCGGCGTATGGGCTACGTGAGACTGCCTGCGCCGCCGTCTGGGGCACGTACCATCCGCTGCATGCCTTGAGGAAGGCGCTGCCATGTCAGAAATCGCCATCAGCGTCGACGCAATGACAAAATCCTACGGCGAGTTGGTCGCCGTGGATGGTATCAGCTTTGAGGTCAGCAGAGGTGAGGTGTTTGGCCTGCTCGGTCCTAACGGCGCCGGCAAGACGACAACACTGGAGACGCTGGAAGGGCTGCGTGAGCCTGATCAGGGCAGGCTACGCGTTCTGGGCGTCGATCCATTCCGCCGACCGCGCAAGCTGCGCGACCTGATCGGCGTGCAGCTCCAGTCCGGGGCTCTGCCAGAGAACATCCACGTCGGGGAGGCCATGGGGCTCTTTTGCGCGTACCACGGCGTCGACCCGCGGGATGATCTGCTGGATCGCATGGATCTATCCTCAAAGCGCAAGGCTCAGTATCACGAGTTGTCAGCAGGTCAGCAGCGCCGTTTGGCTCTCGCTCTGGCGGTCGCTCACGATCCGCCAGTGGTCTTTCTGGACGAGCCCACGGCTGGCCTGGATGTGCCGTCGCGGGTTGGCTTGCACGCGCTGATCCGTGAGCTGCAAGGGTCGGGGACGACGATCGTGCTGGCGACGCACGATATGGCTGAGGCTGAGGAGATGGCAGACCGCGTGGCGATTATGCTGCATGGCAAGATCGCCGCGATAGGCAGCCCGCTGGAGCTGACCGCGACCGGAGCGGGCCTGACCAAGATCCTTGCGCGCACCGAGCGGGGATGCCTGCTAGGGGCCCACACCCACTTGCCCGACATCAGCCATCAGACGGTCAAGGGCCCCTACTGGATCTGCTACAGCACGGACACGGGCCCTACGCTATCCGCTCTCATCGCGCACATCGAGGCACAAGGAGACGCGCTCATCGATCTGCGTGTCGAGCGCCCTTCGCTGGAGGACCGATTCCTAGAGATCGTGGGCTCGGGGGACAAGGCATGAGCGCGCTTCTACGTCACCTGGCGTTCGAGTTCCGCAGCGGGATTCGCAACCGGACACTGCTGCTTCTCAACTATCTCTTTCCGGTGGGATTCTATGCCCTGATGGGCCTTCTGATGACACAGATCAACCCCATGTTCCAGGAGGCCATCGTGCCGAGCATGGCCGTGTTTGCCGCACTCGCCGCGACGATGCTGGGGCTTCCGGACCCGCTGGTGGCCGCGAGAGAGGCGGGCATCTTTCGCACGTACAAGATCAACGGCGTGCCGGCAGCCGCCATCGTGATCATTCCAGCTGTGACAGCGAGCCTCCACGCCACGTTGGTGGCCGCGGTCATCGCGATAACGGCGCCCGCCCTCTTCGGGGGATCGTCTCCGAGCAACTGGTGGGCGTTCGCCGCTACCTTTGCGGCGACCGTCTTGGCGTGTGGAGGGCTTGCCGTGCTGATCGGCGTGGTCTCGTCGAGCACGCGGGTCACGGTGCTATGGTCACAGCTCGTGTTCATCCCGTCCATGATTCTGGGAGGTATGACCGGGATGCCTCCCGAGCTCCTGCCCGAATCCCTCGGCAGACTAGCCCGGCTACTCCCACCGACACACGCGATGCAAGCCTTTGCCGGCTGGGCGATGCAGGCGACAATGAGCCCGACGGCGCGCTTGTCATTGGCGATCCTCGTCGCTGGGGGGCTGCTCTCGTTTGGGCTGGCCATCTATCTCTTTGACTGGGATCGTCACAACGACACGCGTCGAGGGCATCCTCTGATGGGGCTCCTGGCGCTGCTTCCCTATGCCATAGGAGTGCTCTGGCAGATCTAGGCCTCGGATCGATCGCCTCGCCAGACTGGAGGGGGCCTAGCCCCACCCAGTCTCTCTTGCCAGCATCCGGCAATACCCCAAAAAGCTGGGCCATGAGATGTCTGGCGGAACACCGTGGTCGCACGATGGGATGTAGCCGCCATCCTGCAGCACCGGACGTACGCGCGCAATCTCTCGCCTGAGAGCATCGCCCCTCGCCGCAATGGCCCGCTTGTCGATGCCCCCCACGTAGGCCAGCTTGCGACCAAAGCGCTCTCGCATCGCTGCCAGGTCAGGTCGTTGCCGGCGGCGACCTCGATGGGATCCGCCTAGTTGATGCCGGCTTCTAGCCATACCGGGATCAGGTCCGCGATGTAGCCATCGCTGTCCATAGCATAGACCGGCACGCCGTACGATCGCAGTAACTCGCCCCAGCTCTGGTAGCATGGGCTCAGATAGCGGCGCGCCATCGTTGGCGATATCATGCTGTGAGCTTTGTAGGCCATGTCCTCGCTCAGATGCACAATGTCCACCCGCACCAGACGCAAGACGCGCTCCAGTAGCTTCAGCACGAAGACACGCCAAGTCTCGGCCATGTCGCGCACCAGATCAGGGCCATCCGCCATGAGCAGGCATAGTCCCTCAGACCCCACCCACTCACGCATCTGCCAGAAGGGGCCGTTGATGCGTACCGTGACAGCACGCCCCGAGACTTCCATCGCTCCCAGCTCCTCGGCAGGGCGCTCGGGGAGGCGGGCAGGGTCGTCGGGATCGTGGCGCCAGGCCATCCGCTCCTCCCACGAAGCCCAGTCTGTGACAGGAAAGGCGTGCCATTTGCGCGTGACAAAATCCTTGGCCGTTCGGATGTAGGTATAGTCATACGTGTCGCTTATCTCGATGACCGACCATGAGTTACGAAAAGTCCCCGCCCTGGCGTAGCGGGGACTCGCGCCCGCGGCACGCTGTTCCGCCGTCACATGCCAAGGCTAGGCTGCACGGCCTCGCTCGGCCCTTTGCGCTCCCTCTTCTTGGGCTCTGGCAGCTTCTCATCGCGAGCCACATTCGATTGAGCGGTCCCCAACCAAGCTAAAAAATCGCCCAACGCATGCGACGTATCCCGCTATCAGAGCATGGCATGGCTTCGCGGATTCGCGCCCCCAATCGAAATCAAGCGAAGATGCGTAAGCTAATGTGCACAGCGCATTAGCATAGGCACATTGGGCTTTTCTGGAGCAGATTGGCCGAAACGAGCCCCGCGCGCGACTGCAGCTGACGCACACTTCTGGTAGAATAGGTTGAAGAAGCCAGATACCGCATCAACTTGCAGGTATCCGTCCAAGCACAGACATTGGAGAGCCAAGGCGATGCTAAACTCAGGAAGCTACCTATTATGGGGAAAGACGATACGCCAGGGCCATCGGACTGAAGTGCATCCACTGCTGTGCCATCTGATTGACGCTGGTGAGGTCGCCGGTGCGCTCTGGGACCTATCGCTAACCCTCGGCACGAAACAGTGGATCGCGAAGGCGTTGCGGCGCGATCAGACAAGCTCCCGTTCCTTGTTGTGCGCGTGGGCAGCGCTCCACGACATCGGCAAGGCTGCACCCACTTTCCAGAGGAAGCATGCCCCAGCGATGCCCCAGCTGGAATCGGTGGGACTGCACTTCCCTCGAAGCTTCGGCCGTGCCCGTGTCTACCACGGTGACATCTCCGCCTGGTTCCTGACACGAGAGTTCACAGCGCGAAGGCACCTACCGGGTCCGCACGCATCAGAGCTAGCCATCGCCTTGGGAGGTCACCATGGCAGCTGGCGACCAAGCCCTAACCGCTCGTCCCGCAGAGAGGTTGGCGACGACACTTGGGAAGCAGTCCGTGCAGAGATGACCGCTGCGCTGCTGGAGCTCTACGGCGCAACAAGCACATGGCACCTGCCTGGCGACGACGCCGCGAGACACGGCCTACTTGCTGCCCT
>CAYOBT010000283.1:0-4181 GCA_964402205.1 uncultured Anaerolineales bacterium | reverse complement strand
CTGAGGAGCGGCTGCGGGCCATGCGCAGGACGGGCCAGCTGCTGCACGAGCACGCGTCGCTACTCAACGGCTACAAGCCTGCCAACGCCGAGATCGGGGTGCTGTTTAGTCCGCAGACGCACTATCTGCACTGGGCTCAGGAGGGAACAGCTCAGCGAGCGGCAGATGCACTCCAGGGCTACTGTCGTGCCCTCGTCAAGCGCTCGCTGCCCTATCGCGTCATCGAGGAAGAGCACCTGGATGAGCTTGCGGGATTGCAGCTTCTGTTCATGCCGCGTACGTTGGTCGTGGACGAAGGTACGGCCGAGCGCATCGGCGACTGGGTTCGAGATGGCGGGACGCTCGTCTGCGAGTCCGAATGTGGCGCCTTTGGCTCCAACGGCATCTATCGCTATCCCAAAGAGCGTTTCCTCAGCGAATTGGCAGGGGCCAAGGAGATCGGACGACGCACCCTCACAACGGATACTGTCTCGGCCAGCGTGGAGGGACGCCACCTCCAGCTCCCAGCAATCCAGTGGCTCACTCCATGGGAGATAGAGCACGGGGACGTGTACGCGCCTAACGCTGATGGAGCGCTCATGGCGCGCGTGCCAGTTGGACGTGGCCAGGTGGTCTTGCTAGGGAGCTACCATGGGGAGGGCTACGCGCACGCCTACAATCGCGATTTCGAGGCATTGCTAGAGTGGATCGCAGATCAGGCAGGCGTGGGCCGGCCTGTTAGGATCGTAGTGCCCGAAGCGGAGGAGAATCGCTTCATATACCTGAGGTGGGGCCAATCAGAGCAAACCCCCATCATCTCTGTCTTTTTCCCAGAGGGCGTGGACTCTTGCGAGCTGAGGTTCAATGGCCTGCTCGACGGGCAGGAGGTCGTGCGCGATCTGATTTCGGGCGAATCTCACACCTTGGAGATCCAAGGTGACATAAAACTACTAGACCTGCCTTGCCCGGCGTGGCGCCTGGCCGTTCTGGTGCCAGAGTCCCTAGCCGGCTAGCTGTCGTGTACGATCTTTGGTGTCGGTCGCTGCACACTAGGCGCGAGAGAAACTCTCGCGACCATCGCTCAATACGCGCGTGCCCAAGAGCCCAAGAGCCAGTGCCGCGAGGCCAGTGACGACAAACGTGGGCCGGATGCCCACGGCATCGCCCAGAATGCCGCTGAACCACGGTCCGGCGAACATGCCAATCGCATACACGGCCTGATGGAAGCCCATGGCCGTGGTACGCTGCTCCTCTGGGATGGTGCGGATAGAGAGCCCCATGAGCGTCGGTGCGAGAATGCCCATCGACAGTCCGACGCAGAACTGAGCCACAAAGAGGAGCGCAAGCGTCGAAGCCCACGCAACGCCCACGAGGCCGACCGCTAGCGATGCAAACCCAGCGATCGCAAGGGTCTTATTGGAGACGCGTTTCGAAAAAGTGGCGGTGCCGAGGTTTGCCAGCATGATGACGGCGACGTTGAGGCTGATCATGATGCCGAGCACCGTATCCGTCGCTCCGAGCTCCTCCGCCAGAATGGGCGTGAATCCGAACGTAGACGCCCAGTTGGCGTATTGGGCCACGAGCGCTAGCACCGAGGGCACCAAAACATCCGGCTGAAGGAGCAGAGCTTTCAGCCTTGACACGGCAGGCTGCACCGACGGGCGCTGCTTCTCCCTTGTGAAGAGGATGCACACCATTGCCGCCACGCCGCTACCGGCCGCTAGGTAGAAAGCCAAAGAGTACCCACCCAGCTCGTTGAGGGGGCCATTGAGGCCAGTGGCCAGCATCCGACCGAGCGATCCTACAAGAGTCAGCAATGCCGTGGCACGGACGGACTCTTCTGGCTGGAATAGCCCGCTGAAGGCAACGACCAGAAGCACCCACGTTCCTGCCGATAGCCCGGTGATTGCCCGTCCGATGGTCAAGCCTGCGATGCCTGTTGCCGATGCCATGACCAGGGCGCCGAGCGACGTGAGGGCGAATCCGGCCAGAATGAGATGGCGGCGTCGTCCGAGCCAGTCCGTCAGGATGCCCAGCGGCAGCCTGATGACTGCCTGCCACAGACCATACATGGACAGGACCGTCCCAACCAGCGCGAGGCGATCGGTCTTGCTGGCGGCGTATGTTGGCAGAGTCGGTACGTACAGGTAGAGCGCCGTCCAGTAAAAGAACACGGCGGCGGCATAGAGACTGATCGAGCGACGACGCGTATCCGAAAATCCGGAAGCATCGGTAGATGACGATGGACTCACGTGAGTCTCCTTGGCATAGAGATCTGGTCCGCACGATCGCATCATCCTACCGAAGCCAGCCTGCAGGCGCAAACACGCGGGCTCAGCCCTTGATTGGAGGCATAGTGACGGAGACGCAGGGCTTGCTGATCGTGTACACGGGCGATGGCAAGGGCAAGACAACGGCGGCTCTCGGGCTGGTGTTGCGCGCCTGGGGACATGGCATGCGGGTATGTGTCGTGCAGTTCATCAAGTCGGCACGCGGACGCTGGGGGGAGGTCAAGGCGGCCCGCAAGTTGGGTATCACTTGGCATACCATGGGCACGGGATTTGTGTGGGAGCCAGGAGAAGACGATCAGGCTCGCCAGCGCGCGGTGGAGACTTGGGAGCTTGCGAAACGGGTCATCACCGAGGACGATTGCGAGCTGGTGATTCTCGATGAGTTCACCTATCCCCTGCAGTACGGCTGGATCGACACGGGCGAGGTAGTGGAATGGTTACAGCAGGAGAGGCCTAGCAGGCTGCACGTGGTGATCACGGGACGTGACGCACCCGAGGGGCTGATTGAGGCCGCCGATCTAGTGACCGAGATGACGAGTGTGAAGCATCCCTTCGATAGGGGCATACCAGCCCAAAAGGGCATCGAGCTGTAGGGGTGTGAACTTCCGGGCGGTGCGTTCGCCATCCGTTGAGGCTCGCAAGCTATTCTTGACCCAGGATGGTAGAAATCCTATAATACGAGTGTAACAATACAAGAGGCCGCTGGGGGAGCCGCTCTTGGCTGAGAGGATGGCTTTCGTCATCGACCCCTGGAACCTGACCTGGGTCATGCCAGCGTAGGGAAGCGCAGAATCGAGCTTTCGCAAGCGCCGCTGGGTGACACCAAGCGGCGCATTCTGTTTCCTGGAGGCTTTGCCATGGGCAACGAGCCCCCTTTGACTGCTTGCGTTCTAGCCAACGGCGAGTACCAGTGTCACGATCGCCTTGTGAGGCTCGCTCGGCAGGTCGATCTGCTGATTGCGGCTGACGGCGGCGCCAACTGGCTGGTCAAGCACGGGCTAGTCCCACACGTTCTGGTAGGCGACATGGATTCGGTGACGGAGGAGGTGCGGAGCACCGTCGAGCAGCACGGCGTGCGATTGGTGATGGCCAAGCGCGAGAAGGATGAGACGGACCTCGAACTCGCCCTACTGGAGGCTGTCGCCATGCACGCCGAGGCAATCACCATCCTGGGGGCTTTTGGTGGACGGGTCGATCACGCCCTCGCGAACGTGTGTCTCCTCGCCATGCCGGCCCTGCGAGGCATGGACGTACGACTGTACGATGGCACAACGTTTCTCTGGCTGGCGGTCGCCCGAACAGAGATACTCGGCGAACCGGGTGATCTTGTCTCGTTGATACCCTTTGGCAAGGATGCGCACGGCGTACGCACCTCTGGGCTGCAATACGCTCTACACGGTGAGACGCTTCGCTTCGGGCCTGCGAGAGGCGTTAGCAATGTGCTGAACGAACCTATTGCCACGGTGGACCCTGGCCTTGGGACGCTGTTGGTCGCCCATACGCCTCAAGATCGTGGAGAGTAGGCCCATGATGCAGAATCCCTTTGCAGAGACCTCCGTGGCTAACGCGTATGATGCCTGGTACAAGACGCCCATGGGGCAAGCGGTTGACCAAGCGGAGAAGGCAGCCCTGCTAAGGGTTGCACGTCCAACGCCTGATGAGCTGGCCCTTGATGTGGGATGTGGAACGGGCCACTTTACTGCCATGCTGGCTGAGGAAGGCGCCATCGCGACGGGGTGTGATGCGTCTCGAGCCATGCTGGCGCACGCCCGCCGGAACCATCCCGATCTACGCTGGCACCATGCTGACGCCCGAGAGCTCCCCTATGCCGATGCTAGCTGGGATCTGGTGCTATCCGTGACGATGCTCGAGTTCGTGCGAGAACCGACACGTGCTCTCGACGAGATGTGG
>CAYOBT010000282.1:0-4201 GCA_964402205.1 uncultured Anaerolineales bacterium | reverse complement strand
CGCTGAACTCGCGTGTCACCGTGTTGCACCAGGGCTCTGTGCTGGCAGAGGGCACACATCAGCGGGTGCTGCCACCCTTTGCGCAAGACTCGCGACGGCGGGACCGGGTCAGCGATGCTTTGGCGTCGATCCCGATTGGCGAGCAGGGAAGTGATGCGTGGGCACACGAGGCGGCCTATCTGGAGCTGAGCCGTTTCCAGGAAGAGGTGGGGACCTTGAGCAGCGCCTTGCTACAGCTGTGCCAGATGGAGCACGACCTCAGAACCGTCTCGCCCGAGCATCGAAGGTCCCTCGATCGGGCCATCGAGGCATCGCGTGCTGCCGTTCGTGGCCGTCTTCATGCCTGCGCCGCCACTCTCTCCCATGTGGCGGAGTCTCTGGGCTTTTCGCCGGCGGAGATACTTGGCCAAGGCTGGGCGGGAGGCAATGCCGATGGTGGCGGGGAGGAGACGCCCTCGTGACACGGCATTTTGTGGCCATAGCCGGCAACGTGGGCGTTGGCAAGTCCACGCTCACCAGGTGCCTTGCGGAGCAGCTTGGCTGGGTGCCGTTCTACGAGGCAGTAGAGGACAATCCCTACCTGGAGGATTTCTACCGGGACATGGCTCGGTGGAGTTTTCACTCGCAGGTGTTCTTTCTGTCACGCCGCTTCAGACATCACTATGCGCTCAGCCAGTCGCCCCATAGTGTGGTGCAGGATCGGTGCGTGTATGAGGATGCCGAGATCTTTGAGCGAAACCTCTACCTGCAGGGATGGATGAGCTCACGTGACCATGCTTGCTACCAAGATCTGTACGAGGCCATGCGGGTTCTGCTGCCGCCTCCTGACCTGGTGGTGTACTTGCGGGCGTCGCCAGATACGCTCTTTGAACGGATTGCGCGACGGGGGCGAGACTATGAACGTGACATAAGACGGAGCTACTTGCAACAGCTCAACGAGCTCTATGATGCGTGGGCTACCGGCTTTGGTCTCTGCCCCGTGCTGAGCGTCCCGTGCGATCGCCTCGACTTTGTGGAGAGCGAGGATGATCGCCGCTTGATCATCGAGCGTATCGTAGCGACGTTGGGAGGGCGCCAGCTTCCCCTGTTCCCAGGCGAGGACCGTGCGAACGCCGGCTAGCGATCGGGCGTGGCGATCTCGTGGAGCGCGGCCTGATGCGTCGTCGTGTCATAGACGGCGTATCGCGCAGTTCCGAATCGCCCCATGACTTCGCCAGGGTTCACCAGCAACGTCTGCCCGTGCGATTCGAGACGCTGTGTGTGGTCGTGCCCATGGCATACGAGATCGAATTGACCCGAAAGCGCCAAGGGCCGGGCAATTCGGGGGTAGTGCGTCATGGCGACGCTACGATCGTCCAGAACGAGATCCGCGAAATCGCCGTGCAACGTGATGTTACCTGCTCGATCGGCCATGCGCGTGAGGAGCAGCTTGTCGCCGTCGTTGTTGCCCCAGACCGCGTGCACCTCGCCGTCGAATCCCTCGCCGATGGCCGTCATGGTAAAGGGCGCGCAATAGTCGCCGAGGCAAAGCAACGTGTCACAGTCTGTTAGCTGCTCGAGTACCGTGGCCAAGTGCCAGATGTTGTCGTGAATGTCTGCGATGATGCCAATGCGCATGGATTACCTCCTTGATCCCGTGGCGTCGCGATGCGCGGCTGTCCTCAATCCTGACGCCAGTGGAACACTTGCTTGACCACGCGGGCATAGGTGCTCCCAGCATGCACCAGCGGCGACGACTCGTGGCCGTGTAGCGTGGCTCTCGCGATGCTGCTGAGCAGTCCAGGCGCGTCCTCAAAGAAGGGCATCTCCGTGTATGCATGGCCGATCTCGGGTCCTTGGTGAGCGTCGCTGCCCGCCGCGCACGGGATGCCAAACTCCGTAGCCAGGTTGCGTGCCTCTTTGTTGTCGCCCCGCCACGTCACGCGGGCGTTCAGGCACTCGACGATGTCGAGGTCGGCCGCAAGCCGCGTGAGGGCAGCGGCGCCCATGGCGGAGCCTCGTACGCGATCACACGGGTGGGGGGCGTAGACGACGCCTCGCTGCGCGCGGATTGCTTGGATGGCCGCCTGCAACGATGGCTGTGGCGGGATGGCCTCGCTCAGGAACAATCCGATGACTTCGCCCTCGGGCGTGCTGATCTCCTCTCCCACGATGATTGGGAGCACGCCCAGAGCTTGCACGGCGAGTGCGCCCTCGATGGTGTTGTGGTCGGTGATGGCCAGGGCATCCAGGCCGCGTAGTCTGGCCCAGCGAGCGACGGTGCTCGGCGCGGTGAGGCTGTCAGGCGAGTAGCTAGTGTGGACGTGCAGGTCCACACGCATCCGTCGCTCGGAGCCGGTTGGGCGAGACGGATCGTCTGGTATCCGAGACGACAACGGGGCAACCGCATAGCGCGGCTGCCCCCCGTTGTGTAGGCTGGATCGCGCTGTGAGTCTAGTCCTCTTCCTCACGACGTTTCTTGGCCTCTTCGACGATGCCCTCGACGAGGTGTGAGGGTACGATGTCATAGTGAGAGAACTTGACGGTGTAGAAACCGCGGCCTTGGGTCATGCTGCGCAAATCCGTGGCATAACGCTGGATCTCTGCGAGCGGAACCAGGGCTGTGATGATGCCGTTGCCGCGAGCCTGCTCCATGCCGAGCACGCGGGCACGGCGCGTGTTAAGATCGCCCATGATGTCGCCCATGAACGTCTCTGGCACCGTCACCACGATCTCGGCTACCGGCTCGAGCAGTACGGGCCCCGCCTTGGGGATGGCATTCCTGAATCCTAGATGTGCGGCAATCTTGAAGGCCATCTCGGACGAGTCCACCGAGTGGTAGGAGCCGTCGTATAGGACGCATTTCATGTCGACGGTGGGGTATCCAGCGATGACCCCTTCCTCGACGATCTCGTAGAGACCCTTTTCGACCGCCGGAATGTACTGCCTGGGTACCGAACCACCAAAGATCTCGCTCTCGAACTGGACGCCCGCGCCTCTCTCTAGAGGCTCAAAGCGCAGCCAGACGTCGCCGAATTGGCCGCGACCGCCGGTCTGCTTTTTGTGGCGTCCTTGGGCCTCTGCGACCTTGGTGATCGTCTCACGGTAGGCGATGGTCGGGATCTCGGTGCGGATCTCAACTCCGAACTTGTCCGCCAGCCGCCGAGCCGCGAGCTGGATGTGGCTCTCTCCCATGCCAGAGAGGATCGTCTCGTTGGTCTCGGTGTTGCGCTCCACACGGAGCGTCGGATCCTCCTCGACGAGCCGCGCCAGGCCGCTTCCCAGCTTGTCCAAGTCTGCCTTGGTCTTGGGAAACACGGCCACAGAGAACAGCGGCTCAGGATACTCGATAGGCCGCACTTGATAGGGAGCTCCCGCATCGCAGAGCGTATCGCCGGTGCTAGTCTCGCTCAGTTTGGCTACGCCGCCAATGTCGCCGGCTGACGCGGCATCCACCGGAGTTTGCTCCTTTCCAGAGAGAGCAAACAACTGTCCCAAGCGCTCCTCGGCGTCTCGGTTCACGTTGTGGACGCGGCCATCGGATTCGAGCGTCCCCGAGATGACCCGGAAGTAGGTCAGTTTGCCCACAAAGGGATCGGCAAGCGTCTTGAATACCTGGACGACAAGCGGTCCGTGGGGGTCGGCAACCATCATCTCTTCTTCGCCAGTGGCGAGATTGGTGACCGGCCACTCGACGTCGGCAGCCGATGGCATAAAGCGGGACGCGATGTCAAGGAGCTGTCTGACGCCGATGTTCTTGGTGGCAGATCCCGCAAGCGTGAGCACGATGCTGCCATCCTGGATGCCGGCCGCCAAGCCTTGAAGCACCTCGTCCTGGGTCAGCTCTTCGCCATCTAGGTACTTGAGCATGAGCTCGTCGTTGCTCTCGGCGGCATACTCGATGAGCTCTGTGCGGGCCGCCTGTACGGCCTCCATCATGTCCGCGGGGACCTCTGCCTCGGTGTTATCTGGCCCCATGTAGGCCTTCATGGCGAGTAGATCCACCACGCCGCGAAAGTCGGCTTGGGAGCCGATCGGGACCGTGACGGGGACGAAGGTCTGGTCGAACTTTTGCCGGAGGTCATCCAGGGCAGCGTCAAAGTTGGCGTTGTCTCGGTCCATCTTGTTGATGAACACGGCGCGTGCCATGCCGGCTTGATCGAGAAAGCCCCAATGCAAATCGGCGCCAACCTCGACGCCCGAGGCCGCGCAGATGACCATG
>CAYOBT010000281.1:0-4205 GCA_964402205.1 uncultured Anaerolineales bacterium | reverse complement strand
GTTGCCGTTCGCACTGGCGCGAGGTCAAAAAGATGCAGGACCCGGACTGGCAGGATACGCGGAGTGACAGCTATGGCTGACCCACTGACCGCCGTCCAGGCCACCGCCCGCTTTAACATCTCCTACTCGCGCCTGCTCGACCTGTGCCGCGCCGGGGCCCTGCCCAGCGCCCACAAGGCCCAGGGCATGCACGGCGGCCAGCCCTGCTGGCACATCGACCCCGACGAGCTCAAGCGCTTCCTGGGCAGCCGTGCCTCCGCCTACAATGCGGGCAGCGTGCCCGAGCCCTGGTCGCCGCGCTACCGTCCCGCTCCCCCAGGGGAGCCGACCGAGCTCCAGTATGCCGTGCTCGCCGGCGAGTCGTGGCACGACCTGCTCGACATGCAGATGCGCGACGACGGATCCCTCTGGACAAAGTGGAGCGACGGCGAGCGCTTTATCATCCGCCCCGACGGCGAGCTCGAAAAGTTCACCTACGTCTGGGTCGGCGCGCGCTACCGCGACCACGAAAGGACCCTGAACGGTGCCCATGATCCCGCCGCTTGACTGGCACTACAACCACGACGCCCCGAGCGTCCCGATCCCTATGGAGGAACCCATGCCAAACCGAGAGCACAACCTCAGCGCCATCGGATCCGCCCTCGACGCCATCTCCTGGGAATGGCTCAACGACAACCACCCCGAGCTGGCCATGGCCATCGAGCTCGAGGTCGACCGCGGCGCCACGCCCTATGCCATCCGGCGCTACGTCGTGCAGCGCACCCAGCGCATCGAGCTCGCCCTTCGCTGCGAGCAGGCCGCGAGCCACCTGGTGAGCGTGGCATGAGCGACTGGATCCCGTTCCGTATCGAGGACGCGGACCCGCCGTCCGACCGCTGGTTGCTGATCTGCGTGCAGCCACGCGTCGGCCCGCGCGACGTCAACATCGGCACCTGGGACGCATACCGCAAGCAGTGGCGATCGCGGATCGGCTTCCAGGTCCACGGTGAGGTCACCCATTGGATGGAACTGCCGGAAGCGCCGGGAGAGTAGATATGCTGACGAAACTGAGGATCGACGATCTGGAAATCGATCCAGAGGCCATTCAGCTGCAAAGCCGAGGGCTGAACGGCGAGAGAATCCAAGAGTATGTGATCCGGATGTCAGCGGGCGACAAGTTCCCCCCCATCGATGTGTTCAACGATGGCGGGACCTTGTATCTAGCTGGAGGGTTTCATCGGGTCAAGGCTGCTATGTTTCTCGGGCTGGAAGAGATCGAGGCTAATGTCCGCGAGGGCACGCTCCAAGATGCGATGATCTTTGCTGCCATCGACAATATAGGAGCCGGTCACGGCGAACCGATGTCACAGGCCCAGAAGCGCGAGGCTGGCGTGCGGCTTCTGCGACTCACGGATTGGAGCCAAGGCAAGATAGCGCGAGAGCTGGCGGTGACCCCTGCGGCGGTATCCAAATGGGCCGCATCTATTAACAAGTTAATAGATACAAGCCGCACCGTCACCCGCAACGGCACGACCTACACGATGGACGTGTCGAACATCGGCAAGAGCGAACCGGAGCCAGAGAGCCAGCCTGAGCCCTCTTTCGACTTTGAGCTGCCACCCGCCGAGGAAGACGAGCCCGAGCTCGAGCTCTGCGGGCACTGCACTTGGAACAACCGGCACGATAGCTGGATCTGCCTCAAGACAGGCGAGATATGGCCAGTTGACGCTCTCCAAAAGCCGTGTCCATGCGATCTCTACATCCCTGAGAGCCAGTACGTACACGAACCAGAAGATGAGCCAGAACTAGAGGATGAAGAGCCGAATGGTATGTCCGTTCACTTTGCCAGCGCCACGCCCGAGCACTACACACCGCAGTGTATCATCAATGCGACGCTGGCCTGCCTGGGCGAGATCGACCTCGATCCGTGCTCGAACAGCCTCACCGATCCGGTCGTGCCGGCCAAGCGCCATTTTACGGCCGATGATGACGGTCTGCGCTGGCAATGGCATGGCCGCACCTACATGAACCCGCCTTACGGGCGCCAGATTGACAGCTGGATTGCCAAGCTGTGCGAGGAGCACGAGGCAGGCCGTGTCACCGAAGCGATCGCCCTTGTGCCGGCCCGCACCGATACCCAGTGGTGGCTACGCCTGCGGGACTATCCCGTTTGCTTCATTCAAGGACGTCTCACCTTCGGCGGCAACAGCGATCCCGCACCCTTTCCCTCAGCCGTGTTCTACCTTGGCGAGGAGATTGGCAATTTCTACCGGGCATTTTACGAGCTGGGCGATTGCTGGCGGAGAGTACGACTATGAATCAAGGACAAAGAGCCAACTCATCAGGCCAGGAAGCAGAGGACATCATCGCTGGCATCCTCATGCGCAGAGGCTGTCGCATAGAACGCCAAGCCTACATCGGCAAGAGCATCTATGGTACGTCGCTCAACGTCGACTTCAAGGTCTACGGTCTACGGCACTACCCAGATGGTCTGATCATCGAATGCAAGTGGCAAAGCGCAAACGGCAGCGTCGACGAAAAGCTCCCATATCTTGCGCTGAATATCAGAGACGTTTTCCCGCTACCAGCGATTGTCGTATTGAGCGGGGATGGCTACAGACCTGGTGCCAAGCGATGGCTCGACCGGCAGGTCAACGATCTCAAGTCCAACCTGATCGGTGTCATGAGCCTGGAAGAGTTCGTCGCCTGGATCATGGGAGTAGACATAGATAAGCAGACGCTCTGCTGATTTCCACGTGGGGAAAGGACCGGTTTATGGCCAAGACATCGGAACCAAAGCAGCTACAGCTCATCACATCCACCCGCTTCACCCCGGCCCACGAGGCCGTGCAGCAGCGCATCTGCTCCTGGTGCGGCGCGCCCTGTGAGGTCGAGGATTCGCGCCCCGGGCACATCCGTGTGCCCAACTGCGGTTGCGTTACCGTCCGCCTGGCAGAACAGACAGAAGGGAGAGCACCGTGAACATCCAAGAGTTGATCGAAAACGGCAAAGAGGCCATCCAGATCGAACGCGCTCTCGCTGAGGAGCGTCGGCGCGAGGCAGAGGAACAGGAATGCCTGGAGCGCAAGCGCCAGTTCGCTGCGCTGCACCAGGGCCTGCTCGATGCCCTGCCAGAGGTCCTGCATCCTTTCGTGGACCTGTCCGCAGTGGAATTACAACCCTATGCCCTGGAACGTGCCTTCCCGGTCCAGATCGCGGGCTGCACCGAGATCCGCGTTCGGGTAGGACGCGATAGCAAAGCGAGCGACGTCTGGCAGCTTGCTGGCTACATCGTCTACGTGCCCACCAACGACCAATTCCCAGACAAGTTTGAGGTCGACTGGGTCACGCAGCGCTATGGCCCTGACGACCTGGAGAAGGTGCTCGGCGCCGCTGCCCTGGCTCACGAGCGAGAGCTAGACATTTCGGCCGAGTTGGAGGCCCAGCGCAAGCAGTGGGAAGAGCAGCAGGAAGCCTGGGCCAGAGCACAGGACGATCGCGAGATGGAACTCGAGATCGAACGGGCCTACGAGCTCGAGGAAAAGAACAAGCAGCTGGCCCGGATCACCGGCATCCTGCGCGATGACCCGCTGGCCATGGCCCTGGTCGAAGCGTTCATCGTCGCCCGGGAAAAGCGCATGGAGCTCGAGAACCGCCTAGACAATGCCTCTCACGACATCGAGTTCCTCGAGAGACGCTATCGCGAGCGGATGGAGCAGGCCCAACACGACGCCCAATCCGCCGCCGATCAGGCCCGCGAACTCGAGCGCCGCGTCTGGGATGCTGAGGAAAAGGCGCGCAAGCTCGAGAAAGAGGCCAAGGCGGCACAGAAAGGCTGGTAACCGTGCATCTATTTTCAGACCCATTCCGCTGGATCCGCAACCGCATCCCGCGCAAGCCCATACACGTCGATGAGCTCGCCGATCGCCGCCGCGCCCGCTTCGCCCACGTCCCCAAGACGCCGGCCAAGCGGCTCTCCTTCCGTCGCTACTGGCGGCAGGTTGCTGACGATAAGACCCTGCGTAGGGCTCTTGAGGATCTACCGCGCGCCGATCGCCGCCGCCTCGTGCGGCAGTGGTGGCACGACCAGAAGCACATTGAGACCGAACCATGACCGAAGAGGAACTCGCCGGCATCCTGGCCGCCATTGTCGAGCCCATCGTCGACCGCTACTTGGCTGCGATCGCTGCACAGCGTCTCTACGACCAGCTCAAACACATCGACCA
>CAYOBT010000280.1:0-4206 GCA_964402205.1 uncultured Anaerolineales bacterium | reverse complement strand
ACGGCGGCGGCAAGACCACCTTGCTGCGGGTGCTGCTCGGGCTCTTGCGGCCTCTTCGGGGGACCGTGCGCATTATGGGCAAGCCGGCTGAGGAAGGTAGGGGGGCCATTGGCTGGGTTCCACAGCAGGCGGAGTTTGACCGCGACTTTCCCATTCGTGTGCGTGATGTGGTACGGATGGGGCGCCTAGGGCACCGACGCCTCTTTGAGCGATATCGGGCCGAGGACGATAGATGGGTGGATCGCGCTCTGGAGGACGTTGGTCTTGAGGGGATGGCGGAGCGCGCGCTGGCGGAGCTTTCCGGTGGTCAGCGGCAGCGCGTCTATGTGGCGCGCGCCCTCGCTAGCGATCCCGCCATCTTGCTGCTGGATGAGCCTACGGCGCACCTGGACGTGTCCGCGAGCTCTTCCTTCTATGAGCTGCTTCACAACCTCAACGAGCGCATCACGATCTTGATGGTATCGCACGATCTGACGGCTATATCGTCCTATGTCAAGACCGTGGGGTGTTTGAGCCGGCGGCTGTACTATCAGCATGGGAAGACCATCACGCCAGAGATGCTAGACGCCTCCTACCAGTGTCCCGTCGACCTGCTGGCCCATGGGGTGCCCCACCGGGTTTTGCCCGAACATACGGAGGTCTCCCACGATGCTTGAGGCGCTACAGTTGGGATTCATGCGCAATGCTCTGGCAGCGGGTATCCTGGTGAGTATCGCTTGCGGCATCATCGGGGCGTATGTGGTGGTGAACCGTATCGTCTTTCTTAGCGGGGGCATCGCTCACGCCGCCTATGGAGGAATTGGGCTGGCCTATCTTGTGGGAAGCGATCCCACGCTCACTGCTCTGGGGTTCAGCCTCTTGTCATCGATGGTCATGGGCGTGGTTCATCGCGAAACGAGCGAGCGATCGGACACAATCATCGGTGTCATCTGGGCCATCGGCATGGCGCTAGGCGTGGTGTTTGTGGATTTGACGCCTGGCTACAAAGCCGATCTTATGAGCTACCTCTTTGGGAGCATTCTGGCAGTGCCCCAGCGCGATCTCTGGCTGATGCTAGGGGTGGATCTCCTGGTGCTCTTGGTGATCGCCGTGCTCTACAAGGAGTTGCTAGCTGTCTCTTTCGACGAGACGTACGCGACGGTGCGCAACGTGCCGGTTGAGCTTGTGTACTATAGCCTGTTGGCGCTGACAGCTCTGACGGTGGTGATGATGATGCGCATCGTCGGGCTGATTATGGTGATCGCCCTGCTAACGATTCCGGCAGCGATCAGTGGTCAGTTTGTGCGGGGGATGCGCAAGATGATGCTGAGCTCCTCCTTGCTCGGCATCGTGTTCACCGTCGTAGGGTTAGCCCTCTCGTACGCCCTCAATCTCACATCTGGCGCGACGATTATCTTGGTGGCAGCAACGGGCTACCTGGTGAGCCTTGTTGTGCGGCTCTTGGTAGAGAAGCGCCGTCGCCGTACACGTACGCTCTCGGCAACCTAGGTTCGTTGCCGGAAGAGGCCCAGAGCGTCTCCGTCCCTCTGGGCGGAGACGCTCTGCGTCAAGTAGCCCGACCCTAGGCGTATACGCACTCTTGCGCCACGTCAGCAAACGCCTGCACGTTCTGGGGATCGCCGAAAAAGAAGTGGTCAGAAGGGCTACAGATATGGCCGCCATCTGGGCAGCAAGCGTGGAGCCTACGCACCTGCTTGCGGACGGCTTCCGGCGTGCCTTGCTCAAAGCCGGCGTTCTGGTCAAAGCCGCCGATGAAACACAGCTTGTCACCCACAAGGCGACTGGCCTCCGCGAGATCGCAATCGCCCCCCATGGAGGGCGGCGTCATGGTCTCGAGCGCGTCAGCATGCGTCTCTACCACCATGTCTAGCATCTTCATCAAGCCGCCGCACAGATGGTACACAGCCTTGAGGCCTACGGCGTGGAGCGCATCGTGCTGGATGCGGTCGTAGGGCAGGCAGAACCGGCGAAAGAGACGTGGGCTGATGACGGTATTGGAGCCGGCACCCCCGCCCGTCTCGATGAGATCCAGCGGGGTTTCCTCCAACAGCTCGATGAAACGTAGCCGCTTTTCTAGCAGCCCCTCCATGGCGTGCTGCATCAAGTCGGGCTTGTCGATGGCCCAGAAGATAGCCGTCTCGGTGCCAACCAGCATGCAAAAGTCCTGCCATGGCGAACCCTGGCCATAGCCTGTCGCCCATCCGCGGACGATGCCATGCTTGCCAACACGGCGCTGCGCCTCGATGACCGGTGCGGGATCCAGGCTGGATGGCACGAGGGCGTAATTGAGAAAGAGCTCCAGATCGGCCTCGTTCTTGATCAGGTATTCGGTCGTCCATTCGGTAAAGACGTTGGAGGCGCCTCGCTCCGTGAGTTTGCCCTCTGGCGTCGTGACGACCTTGACGTACTCGCGTTCTCCCGAAGCGGTGGCGCCCAGGTCCTTGCGCTCTACGTGCCACTTGGCCAAGTCCTCGTTTCTGTACGATGGCGTTGGCCCTACGTATAGCACGGGATCCATGCCAAAGCGAGCGTACGCCTCGTAGGGTCCGCACCCGTCGAGATAGGTGTCGAGGTAGTAGCGCATCCAGTTGTGAACCTGGACCGGGAGCCGGTCCGGCTTCTGGTTGGAGATGGCAGTCAGAAAGCGTTCGCGGCCGTCCATGGGCGTCTCCCTCTTGTGCCTAGTTCTCCAGCGGTAGGCGCACGACGTTGCCGGATGAGACGGCCTCCACGGCGCCAAAGACCATGCCAAGGCTCTTGAGATTGTCGGCGCCCGTTGTCTCGGGGACGACGTCCTCGGTGACGGCTCGGCGGAACGCATCCAACAAGTAGGCCTGCCGGGCAAGCGGCATCGGGTCCAGGCTGACGGCCCTAGGGCCCTCGCCTGTGGGCGCACGGTAGAGGACGTCGTTGGTGGCTACATAGACGCCATCCTCGCACTCGATACGCCAATCGGCGTTCCAACTGGTCTCGGCCCCCGTGGAGCACCAGCTCCCAGTGTAGCTGGCGTGAATACCATCCTCGAAGGCAAAGTGAAGCGCGGTGGAAGCGTCACCCTTGAACCAGCTCCAGGAGGGATTCCAGCTCTGTCCTGACACGGCCACCGGATCTGCGCCTAGGAAGTAGCGCAGCATGTCAAAGTGGTGGATGGACATATCCACGATGAGGGGATGGTCCATCTCCTCCCGAAAACCGCCAAAGTGAGGCCCTTTGGCAAAGCTGACATGCACCTGACCGGGTGCGCCCAGATCGCCAGACGCCACGAGCCGACGCAAGGTGGGGGCAAAGGCCTGGTAACGGTAGTTCTGGGCCACCATCAAGGTCTTACCAGCTTTTTCGGCGGCGGCAACCATGCGCCGCGCGGAGGCCATGCCGTCCGAGAGGGGTTTCTCGGTCAATACGGGCAAGCCGGCTTCCAGTGCTGCGCAGCAGACCTCCTCATGGAACTGCGGCGGCGTCACGTTGATGAGGCCGTCAGCCTCGACGTCCTTGAGGGCAGTGGCTAGGTTGGTATAGCAGTGAGATGAGCCTTTCCCACACTCGAGTGCTTGGGCCTCGAGCACTCTTGGGTTAACGTCCACGAGTGCGGCATGCGTGACTTTTGGGGCATCCTGGACGGTCTGCACCCACACGCTTCCCATGCCGCCAACGCCTACCTGGATGACGCGAATCGGGCTCGCCATGTGTCTCCCCCTGTATGCCTTACGGATGATGGGGCGATTCTAGACGAGGTAGCTGGGCTGCGCAAGCCCGGAGGCGTTGCTCCAAGGGCCCAACGTGTCTA
Organism: uncultured Anaerolineales bacterium; assembly: GCA_964402205.1. GTDB lineage: Bacteria > Chloroflexota > Anaerolineae > UBA1429 > UBA1429 > DAIRUQ01. Next base: position 422 of record CAYOBT010000280.1, on the reverse strand, counting down.
TCATGGTTGCATGCGTCTGGGGAGAGGAGGAGGTGGCCCATGGCCGGGACAATGCGGGGCGTCGTGTTTCTAGGAGACCGTCGGGCGGAGGTACGAGAGTTCCCGATTCCCTCGCCTGGACCTGGTCAGGTGCTGGTGAGGCTGAGGCGTGCTGCGGTCTGTGGTAGCGATCTCCATGTCTATCGGCAACCTTCCAGCTACTTTGAGGGAAAGGTTGCCTGGATACCCGGACACGAACCTGCCGGCGATGTGGTGGCGCTAGGGCCTGGCTGCGAACGCGTCAAGGAAGGCGAGGACCAGTGGCTCGTGCTTGTCGGCGTCTGCACGCATCTCGGCTGCATCCCGCTCGGCCAGAAGGCCGCCGACGCCAAGGGCGACTTCGGCGGGTGGTTCTGCCCCTGCCATGGCTCCCACTACGACAC
>CAYOBT010000279.1:0-4209 GCA_964402205.1 uncultured Anaerolineales bacterium | reverse complement strand
GGGGGCATGTGCCGCCTAGCGGCCAATGTGTCGCGGTCTGCCGCATTGGTGGCGATGACCGCTCTGCTGCGACGTGCGAGCATCCAGACGGCCTCTTTGCGCAAGGGGCCGGCCTTTGGGAAGAGGTAGGGCACGCGCAGATCGTGAAACGTGGTGACGATGGGCGTCCCTCGGAAGCGCAGCGGCAGCGCATTGATGGCTGGGTGTAGACCGTAGGCAGCTGCTTGGTATTGGACGTTGATGACATTCGGTTCGAGCTGATCGAGGAGCTCCCTCATGGCAGCGTAGAGCTCTCGCCAGCCCCATGACGCGATCATGGGGTGCACGTGTGTGTCTCCTCGCGGCGGTGCCCCTGCATCGAGGGATGTAAGGACGTGCACGTCGACGCCGAGGTCGGCCAGGTGCTGGCCAAGAATGCGGGTATAGTCAGCCACGCCTCCCTGCATGGGGGGGTACTCGCCGCTGATGATCAGGCATCGTAGGGGGCCCATCACGCCTCCCCCGCAACGACCGCGGTCGGGGCTAGTCGTGATCGGAGGACGGCTGCATAGGTACGCATGCGCCCTCGTCGGAGGGGACGCTTGTGCCCCAGCGCCCATTTCACGGCCTCCACGAGCCAGCGCATGGTATAGTCGGCTAGCAGATAGGCTCTCAGCGTCCGTGCAGCGAGTGGGCCGTGATGCTTGGCGAAATAGCGGATCTTGCTGGCGCCAAAGCGAATGTGCTTGAGGACACTCACTTGGTCGCTACTGCGTGCTTCGTGATGGATGACGATGGCCTCAGGCTGGTACCAGATCTCCCAACCGGCCTCCTTGGCGCGGTGGCACCAGTCGAGCTCCTCGCTGTACATGAAGAATCCCTCATCGAGCAAGCCCACTCGAGAGAGGATTTCGCCTCGCACCAGCATGCAGGCACCGTTGATCCAGTCTACGCGCTGGGCCTCGTCGTCAGGCGTGTCGGCCATGTGGTATCGACGCAGCCACGGGTTGCGAGGGAACCATTCCGCTAGGAGCGTGCTCTCCCATATGGCGGTCAGCAAGGTGGGGAATCGTCGTCGCGATGACTGGTATGTACCGTCTCCATATCGGAGCTGAGGGCCGACTATGCCCGCGGTGGCGTGCTCCTGAAGATGCTCGACTAGCGTCGGGATGGCATCATCTACGACCTCAGCATCAGGGTTCAGGAGCAGCACGTAGGGACTCTTGCAGTGTCGCAGTGCTAGGTTGTTGCCTGCCGAGAAACCTACATTGATAGGACTCTCGACGATGCTTACGTTGGGGTGCTCGCTGCGGATCCTGTCGACGCTATCATCCCCCGATGCGTTGTCGACGACCACAATGGAAGTAGAGAGATCCTGGAGCACTAGGCAGCCATCAACCTGGCGAGCCGATGGGCTCTCGTAGATCGAGGCCAATGCCTGGCAGACGAGCTGACCCACATTCCAGTTGACGATGACGATCGTCAGGTCAGCTGCCATGGCGAGGCAGTCCAAAGAGGCGAACGGCGTTCTCGAAGGTGCGCTTGGCGATCTCGGACGTCTCACAACGGCGAATCTGCGCGATGCGCTCAGCTACCAGTCCAACGTACGATGGCTCGTTGCGCTTGCCGCGATGAGGATGGGGCGCCATATAGGGCGCATCGGTCTCGATAAGGATGCGGTCGAGCGGCATCTCCGCCACGATATCCCTGAGGTGTTCCGCGTTCTTGAAGGTCACTGCGCCGCCAATTCCTAGATAGAGACCTCGCTCAAGAGCCCACATTGCCATGGCGCGATCCGAGAGGAAGCAGTGCAAAACGCCTCGCAGCGTAGCAGGTGCTTGATCGAGAACACTTTGCATGTCGGATTCGGCTTCGCGTGTGTGTAGGACGACGGGCAGGTTCATCTCTGCCGCCAGCCTGAGCTGCTGCCGCAGGACCTCTCTCTGAACGGGTCGCGGAGAGAAGTCATAGTGATAGTCCAGGCCGATCTCGCCGATGGCTACCACATATGGTGCGCATGCCAACCCGTGTAGCGCCTTGATAGCCTCGGATCGTTCCTCGGCGCTCTGTGAGGCAAGCCCCGAGGCTTGCGCTTCGTGGGGGTGGATGCCTACGGCCGCGAGGATACCTCCGTGATCGGACGCAAGCGCGACGGCTTTCTGGCTCGTCGCCTGGTCGGTGCCGCAGGTGAGCATGGCGCGAACGCCCCCCGCTCGAGCGCGAGCGACGACCTCCTCACGGTCACTCGAGAAGCGTGGCGACTCGAGATGGCAGTGCGTGTCGTAAAGAGGCGCCTGCGTCATGCCTCAAGCCCAGCAAGCGTCAACCCCTCGGCCAAGATGGCCTGTACCTTGTCCTCATGTGTCGTTTCACAATAGACGCGGATGACCGGCTCGGTGCCGGAGAACCGAATCAGCATCCATCCGCCGTCTTCCAGCCGGTACTGGAAGCCATCTACGGTGACGATCTCGGTGACGGAGAGACCGGCGATCTCCTCGGGCTTGGCGGCGCGGACGCGTTCCTGCACCTCTCCCTTGCGGTCGGGGTCCAGAGGACGGTCGATGCGGTCATAGTAGTGTGCGCCCACCAGCGAGTAAATGTGGTCGATGAGCTCGGTTGGTTTCATGTTCATCTGGACCATCAGGTCCAGAAGGTAGAGCCCAGCGAGAATGCCATCGCGCTCGGGGATATGGTTCGCAAAGGCAAAGCCTCCGCTCTCCTCGCCGCCCATGATGGCGTCCACGCGCATCATCTCTGGCGCCACGTACTTGAAACCGACGGCCGTCTCATAGACAGGCACGTCGTACTTGTCGGCGAGCTTGTTAGCCATCACCGTCGTGCTGAGGGTCCTCACCAGCGGTCCGCGCATGCCCCGTACCTCGAGTAGGTAGAAGGCCAAGAGAGCGTACACCTGGAGCTGATTGACAAAGCCCCCTTTTTCGTTGGCCATGCCGATGCGGTCGGCGTCGCCATCGGTGGCGAGGCCGACGTCCGCGTTCCAGGCCGGGATCTCTTTCAGAAGGACCTGGAGGTTGTCGTCGATGGGCTCGGGACGACGCATGTCGGGGAACAAGGGATTGCGTTCGGCATGGATCTCACGGACGGCGGTGCGACCGCCACCGAGCAGCCTAGTGAACCAGCCTTGCCCAACACCCCACATGGGATCTACCAGCACGCGAAAGCCTGCCTCGCGAATGGGTGTGGTGTCGATGAGCTTGGCGATGCCTTGAAGGTAGCCCTCGTCGGGGTCAAACAGCTCCACCAAGCCCTGCGTTTCGGCCCGGTCATAGTCCAGGGTCTTGACGCTGTCGTCTTGCTGCGCGGCGAGAATGCGGCTCTCGACTTGCCTCAGAGTCTCAGGCGCGGCCGCGCCTCCGTAGGACGACCGGAGCTTGAACCCATTGTCGGTAGGAGGATTATGGCTAGCCGTGATCCAGATGCCGCCGGCAGCCTTGTGCGGGATGATGCTGGCCGATAGCACAGGCGTTGGAGCCGGATGATCGGCCAGGTACGCCCTGATGCCGTTGCCGGCCAGGACCTCGGCCACCGCTCGGGCGAAATCCTCCGAGCGGAAGCGCATATCGTACCCTACGATCATCCCTCGGTCGGCTAGTCCCTCGCTGATGATGTGGTCTGCTGTGCCTTGCGCGCAATAGCGTACCGTCTCGAAGGTATAGTCCTCCGCAATGCCGCCGCGCCAGCCATCGGTTCCGAACGTGATACGGGTCACCATGAAGAGCCTCCCGGCGAAGCCAGTCTCTTGACGCACATACGCGGACCAGTATAGGGCTGCGATGCCCTGACGGCAAGATCGCGTGAGGCCCGGGGATCTCTGCTCCGCCGGGCCTCGATCTCTGCTGTGATGGTGCGTCTAGAGCCCCGCTGCTCGCCGGAGCTCATCCGCTCGCTCGGTGTTCTCCCAGGGAGCATCGATGTCGTCTCGCCCAAAGTGCCCGTAGGCCGCGGTGGGTCGGTAGATGGGACGGCGCAGGTCCAGCTGCTGGATGATGGCCTTGGGGCGCAAGTCAAAGTGGTCTCGCACCAACGAGTCAATGCGGCTGTCGTCGATCTTGCCGGTCCCAAAAGTCTCGATGTTCAGGGAGACGGGCTCAGCGCGGCCGATGACGTAGGCGATCTGGATCTGGAGGCGGTCTGCGATGCTCGCCGCGACGATGTTCTTGGCCACCCACCGCGCGGCATAGGCTCCGGATCGGTCAACTTTGGTGGGAT
>CAYOBT010000278.1:0-4233 GCA_964402205.1 uncultured Anaerolineales bacterium | reverse complement strand
CACTGCCGGCGTGTTGCTGCCCTACGCCGCACTCCCCAACTATGCCGAGTACGTGTTCGCTACCGCTCTGATGGCTGGCTTCCTCGTGCTGCTGATCGGTGCGCTGCGGCTAGGAGGCATCATCCGCTATGTATCGAATGCAGTGCTGACAGGGTTCCTGGCGGGAGCAGGGCTGCTGATCATCATCAACCAGCTTAGCAACCTGCTAGGCGTGCAGCGGCCTCACGGCGAGAGCCCCTACCGCATCCTGTGGCATGCCATCTCGCACATCCCCCAGGCCCACATCCCGACCGTGGTGACCGCCATCGGCAGCATCGGCATCCTCCTAGGGCTCCGTCGTCTCTCGAAAAAGCTCCCGTCATCGCTGCTGGCCATGGTGATCGCTGGAAGCCTCGTGGGGCTAGCGGGCTGGGGCGATCAGGGCGTCCGCCTAGTACGTGATCTGGGCGCCATCGAGGGGACCCCGATCCAGTGGCACACTCCTAGCCTGAGGCTAGACGAGTGGCCACAGCTGATGCCCGGCGCTGTTGCCGTGGGCCTGCTCATGCTGGTGGAGTCTTTGTCTATCGCGAAATCCATCGGCATGGCGAGCGGACAACGCGTCAACCCATCGCGCGAGTGCGTTGCGCTGGGCATATCCAGCCTCACGGCCGGGCTGACGCGCGGCCTGCCATCGTGCAGCTCGATCTCGCGCACCGCGGTCAACTATGGCGCCGGCGCCCGCACGCGCGTGTCGGGCGTCGTCGCGGGGCTGGCCGTTCTGGCCATCACGCTGGCCTTTGGTGGGCTCATCGGCTATATCCCCATGGCCGCGCTGGCTGGCATCGTCGTAGTGTGGGCAGCAGCCATCGTGAACAAACACCACCTCGCGCAGACGTGGGCCAGCGGACTGGCAAGCCGCGTCGTCTTGGTGGCCACGTTCCTGGCGACGATGATCCTGCCGCTGCATCTAGCTATCTACCTGGGCACCGTCCTCTCCATCGGCATCTACTTGTACGAAAGCAGTCGGCTCCACCTAAGCTATCTTCGCGTCAACACGAACGGCGACATTGTCGAGCGCAACTTGGATCAGCTCCTCGACGAGCAGCCAGCCATCGCCATCGTGAACATCGACGGCGCGCTGTTCTTCGGAGCCGTCGAAGCCCTGGAGAGACGTATGGATCAGATCCTGGATGCTGGCGTCGGGGTGGTGATCTTGCGCTTGAGGAGGACCCATTTGGCTGCCAGCACTGCCATCTCTGCCCTGGATCACCTCGTCAAGCGCGCTCGCGGTCTCGGCATCCTTCTGCTGATCTCTGGCGTCTCGCCCCTAATGCAAGCCAAGCTCCAAGCGACGGGCGTCGAGCGTATGCTCCAGGATCAGTGCGTGTTCCCAGCTACAGAGGTGCTTTTTGAATCTACGAGGCAAGCGCTAGCATATGCCCAGACGCATCCGGCGATCGCTGCTCGTCTGAGCAGTACAACCTCCGACTAGGAGGTCGAGGGCCTGCCATGGCGCTGCCATCGATGATCGAGACGCAAAGCGATTCACTCCGACCGACACGCGGTTGGCTCGGCTTTGTGCGGTATGCCGGCGTTCGCGTGGTGATGCTGTTCCTCACGGCCGTGGCCGGCGTGTACGTGACGATCATCGTGGCCAACCTAGGCGGTCACGTGGATGACATCGTGCGATCGGCCATCATCGAGGGGATCGGCATGGGGCTGGGGCGTGATCCCGAGGTCATGAAGATGCCGCTGCCCGAGCGCGAGGCGCTCATCAACCGAGCCGTAGCTGCGGCCGAGGAGGCCGCTGGCCTCAACGAGCCGTTCGTGATCCGCTCGTGGCGCTGGCTATCGCGGGGACTGACGCTCGATTTGGGCGAGAGTCGCCGCCTCAAATCGCTGTATGCCGTGGGCCAAGATCGCTTCACGGTGAGACGGTTGATCCTTGAGCGACTGCCCATCACGCTGCTGATCATAGGCCTGGCGAATCTGCTTTCCTTCGTCGCGAGCCTGTGGGTCGCCCCGCGGGTCGCTCGGAAGTACGGGTCGCTGGCGGACAAGCTCGTAGTGGCGCTCTCGCCGATCTCGTCGGCGCCGTCGTGGTTTCACGGCCTCTTTCTCGTCGCCCTCTTTGCCGGCGAACTCCACCTACTTCCATTCACCGGCCTTCGCCCCGCTCCGCCGCCCGACTCGCCCATCCTCTATGCGCTAGGCGTGATCCGCCACACCATCCTGCCCGTCCTAGCCATCTTTGCCAGCGTCTTTTTCCAAGGACTCTACACCTGGCGAACCCTGTTCCTGATCCACGCCAGCGAGGACTATGTCGAGATGGCGACCGCCAAGGGCTTGCCACCCGGCCAGATCGAGCGCCGCCACATCATGCGCCCGACCCTGCCCGCCATCCTCACCAACGTGGCCTTGGTCATGCTTAGCGCATGGTCGGGAGCCATCATGCTGGAAGCGCTATTCGCCTTGCCCGGGCTCGGCCAGCTCTTCTACCAAGCCCTCATCTACTTTGATACCGCCGTCGTGGTCGGGCTCACCGTCGTCTACGCCTACCTCCTCGTCGCCACCACCCTCATCCTCGACATCGCCTACGCCCTCGTCGACCCCCGCGTGCGCCTCTGGCATCCCAGAGCCCCGCGCGCCCGCCCCCTGCGACATCGCCGCAACCGCGCGAGGCCTGGTGACCCCGCCCACCGCCACCAACCCATAGCAGCCAGACGACCTCGCATCCCATCGCCATCCGCCAAAGCGCCCTCGCCGTCAGCCGCAGCGGGGATCGGGCTAGCCAGAGGATTCGGCATAGCCAAACGCACCCTACACCAGATCGCGCGCTACCCCTCCGCGCTCATCGGCCTGGCCATCATCCTGCTCATGCTCGGCAGCATCGCCTACACCCTGATCGCCATTCCCTACCACCAAGCCATCGCCTACTGGCGCGGCGACCTCGACCTCTCGGCCAACCCGAAGAACGCCCGCCCCGTCTGGTTCGACTGGTTCACACCGCGCAAGCTGCCTCGCAGCCTCCGCCTGAGCTCCCTAGAAGGCGATGGGGCCAAGCACACCACCCCCGGCGACCGCACCAGCGAGATCCTGCTCACCTTTGACATCCCCTACCCCTATGACGGATTCCCGCAGCAACTAGTCATCACCTTTGCGACGCAATACGACCAGACCCCGCCCCATGCCGCCATGACCTGGCGGACGCCCGACGGCCGCGACATCCGTCTAGGCCAAGCCATCGCCGAAAACGACCAAGTCTATCGCTTGGCGCAAGACACGCGGCTCCTGCGGAGACTGGGGGGCATCGCACCAGAGCAAGCCCTCTTCACAGCGCCCGACGCCGCCACGCCCACCCCCCTGCAAGGCACCTACCAGTTGACCATCCGCGGCACCTGCTTTGAAGACGCCTGCGACCTCGACGCCGCGTTCATCATGCACGGACAGATCTACGGCATCGCCGGCACCGACACCCAACGCCGCGACCTCTCCGTCGCCCTACTGTGGGGCGTCCCCACCGCCATGGGGTTCGGACTAGCCGCCGCCATCATCACCACCCTGGCCACCATGACCCTCGCCGCCATCAGCGCCTGGTACGGCGGCATCGTCGACGCCATCATCCAGCGACTCACCGAAATCAACCTCATCCTGCCCGCCTTTCCCATCCTAGCCATGGTGACCCTGCTCTACACCACGCGCATCCTGCACATCCTGCTCATCGCCGTCGCCCTCGGCATCCTCGGCGCTGGCATCAAGACCTACCGCGCCATGTTCCTCCAGATCAAACAATCGCCCTACATCGAAGCCGCCCGAGCCTATGGCGCCAGCGACGCCCGCATCATCACCCGCTACCTCGTCCCGCGCATCGTGCCCCTGCTCGTCCCGCAGATGATCACCCTCGTCCCATCCTACGTCTTCCTCGAAGCATCCCTCGCCTTCCTGGGGTTGAGCGATCCCATCCTCCCCACCTGGGGCAAAGTCATCCACGACGCCCACGTCGCCAACGCCCTACTCAACGGCCACCCCTACTGGATCCTCCAGCCAGCCGCCCTACTACTACTCACCAGCCTGGCCTACGCCATGGTCGGCTACGCCCTCGACCGGGCCCTCAACCCCAGACTGCGCCAGACATGAACACCCGCGCCGCCCGCGCCCTCCCACCGCGTACCCCTAGGAGACCAGCATGAGCCAAAACGCAGCAAACCCCGCGCCGCTGACGGCGTCCGCGCCGCTGACGGCGTCCGCGCC
>CAYOBT010000277.1:0-4237 GCA_964402205.1 uncultured Anaerolineales bacterium | reverse complement strand
ATGGCTACGCGCTGCTTCTGGCCGCCGGACAAGTTCACGCCCCGCTGACCAAGGACCGTGTCATACCCATCGGGGAACTCCTGGATAAAGTCGTGCGCCTGGGCCATGCGAGCGGCGCGCTCGACCTCGTCTTGGCTAGCCTCCGGTCGCCCGTAGCGGATGTTGTCCCGGATGGTCCCGCTGAACAGAACCGTCTCCTGCAACACGGCACCGACCATCCGCCGAAGGGCCGCCGACGACATATCCCGCACGTCCATACCGCCCACCGTGATGCGACCGCCCGTGACGTCATAGTAGCGCGGGATCAGGTGCACCAGCGTGGACTTGCCCGAGCCCGTCTGCCCAAGCAGCGCTAGCGTCTGTCCAGGTCGTGCCACAAAGCTAACGCCTTCGAGAGCCGCGTCCGCACCATCGCCATCGTAGGCAAAGGTGACGTCTTCAAAGACGACTGTCGCATCCTCGGGAGGATCGCTGATCGCATCCGGCTTGTCACGGATGGTGGGGACGCTATCGAGAATCTCCTGGATGCGCTCCGCCGAAGCCGTAGCGCGCGCCAGGTGCGTCACCAGCATGCTCACCATGAGCACGGACATCAGGATCTGAGCGAGATAGTTGACAAAGGCCATCAACTGGCCAATTTGCATGGTGCCCGCAACCACACGCATGCCGCCGAACCAAAGCACGCCGACGACACCCAGGTTGACGGTGAACATCATCACTGGCATTACCACGACGATGACACGAATCGTGCGGATGGTGTCATCAGCCAACTCCCGGTTGCCCGTGCCAAACCGGACCCGCTCGTGGTCGCTGCGGGCAAAAGCCTTCACCACGCGGATCCCTGCCAGGTTCTCCTGCATGATCTCGTTGAGGGCATCCAGACGACGCTGCACCTTGCCAAAGAGCGGTGTTGCCTTGCGCACTACCCAGATCACCGGAATCAGCGTAAGCGGCATCAAGCCCAGGGGAAGAAAGGCAAGCTGTGGCGCCGTCGCTATCGCCATCACCAGCCCGCCGACGAGGAGCAAGGGAGCCCTCACCATGATGCGCAAGAGCGTGTAGAGGGCCTCCTGCACCTGCACCACGTCGCTGGTCAAGCGCGTGACGAGCTGACCCGTCTGCAGCCGGTCGATGTTGGCAAACGATAGCTGCTCAACCTTGGAAAAGAGATCCTGTCGAAGGTCGGCGCCAAAGCTCTGGGCCGCCTTGGACGCAAACACACCATTGCTGATGCCACCGCCCGCCCCAAGGATGGCAAAGCCCACCATGGTGCCGGCGGTTCGCAGAACCACGCCCATGTCCAAGCGAGCAATACCCTCATCGACTATGGTCGCCAGCAGTCTCGGCTGCATCAGATCCATGGTCACTTCGCCCAGCATCAGGAGGGGTGCCAAGAGCACCCATCGCCAGTATGGCTTGAGATAGATCGCCAGCCTTCGCACTGCGTTCATGGTCTTGTCTTATACCTCCGTTTGGCCAGCTTCTGCCGCCACTGTTGCCTATCCGATGCTATGCTGTCAACCGACGCTCGGAGGATTGGCCCAGCGATTTCAGGTTGTCTCGAACGCGTTCCAGCAACCTGCGGAGCTCGGCCGTCTCCTCAGCGGTCAGCCCGTGGAGCATGGTCCCCGCAAGCTCGCGCCAGATCTCCTCAACGCGCTCGCGGATCTCCCAGCCCTCGCTCGTAAGATACACCCGAGAGACTCGGCTATCTTCGGCATCCTCGCGACGCTCCACGAGGCCCACCCGCTCCATCCGTTGGACCATCTTGCTAACGGTTGCCGCCGTGATGCCCAACCGATCCGCGAGCGCCGTCTGCGGCAAGCCATCGTCCTCCCAAAGGGCGTGCAGCAGCGGCGGTTGCCCTCGGTACACGCCCACCTCGGCAAGCATCGCATTCGCCTGCTCAAAGTGCGACCGGCAGACTTGGCCAAGCAGGCGGTTCATCTCGGCGATTCCCTCGGGATCCTGCACCATCGCTCCTCCGCGACAGATCCTTAGTCGGCTGATTGTTAGCCATGCAATTATAGCCGGCCGGCGCAGGTAGGCAAGTAGGGCGCAGCCACGCCAAGGCCCCACACCGTCGCCACGAGCTCTTCACCATGGCTTCACAGACGCAGGCTATCATGCGGTCGGCTTCATAGAATCATCAAGGCACAGGCACAGTGCCATCGAGGGGTACAGATGAACAAGGCAAAACTCAACTACTGGGTCGATCTGGCCACTGCCGTAGCAGCTGCGGTGAGCTTGCTCAGCGGCCTGATCTTCCTGCTTCCGCCAAACATGGCCGGCATTGGGCCAGATGGCTTCCCCAGAATGCTCGGACTGACGCTGCTGGCCTGGAGCGACCTGCACACCATCGGCAGCTTGGCCATGATCGCGGGCGTAGGCGCGCACCTAGCGCTACACGGACGATGGATCTGCCGCATGACCAAGTGCGTGTCCGAACGCCCCGTGAGAGCGAGGCGAAACTACTGGGTCGATGTGGTGATAGCGATAGCGTTGCTGGTCAGTGGGATAAGCGGCGGCCTGTTCTTGCTGCCGCCGGAAGCGTCCGCTATCGGCGCGGATGGCTACCCGCGGCTGCTGGGGCTCAAGCTCATCCTGTGGAGCGATCTCCACACCACTAGCAGCCTGGTGATGGTCGCCGGAGTCGGCGTACACCTGGCGCTGCACGCCCGCTGGATCCAGCAGATGACACGATGCGTCTTTGGGCCCAGTGCCAAGACACCCCGCAAGGTCAGGCGAGGCGACCACTGCCCCGAGACAGAGGCCGTACCCGCATGCCGTACGGTGATCGGCATCTCTCGACGTCGGTTTGTGAGGTTGGGGTGGCTGGGGCTGGTTGCTGCTGCATGCACGGGAACGGTCTTTGCGGCCAAAGAGCTGTTCGGAGAAGAGCTCGGCAAGGGGCCAGATCAGACGGCGGCCTTCCCTAGCGCAGAAAGCAATCTCGCCCAGAACACACTCCCGACCACGGCGACCGGGTCCCCGACAGCTAGCCCTACGGCCACACCGACAGAAGAACCGACCAAAGCGTCGAGCCCTGTATTGGAGGAAGCCGCCGGTAATGGACGGCGCAGACGAGGCGGACGCGATACAGAGACGCTGTCCGTTGACGCCGATGAGATGCAGCCGTCTGCCGAGACACCGACGGAATCGCCAACCGCATCGGCAACGGTTGAACCGACACCCGAGGACACGCTTACGGCCGCACCGGCAACTGACGCTCCGTCAACCGAAGCGCCGACGCCGACTGCCGAGCCGGGCGAGGTCAAGGTAGCCTGCCCACGTGGCATGGTGTGGGATGCCTACCCGGGGCATTGCCGGCTCTATGTGGATCGCAATGGCAACGGCTACTGCGACTATTCAGAGCCGATCGAGAGCTAGCTAGAACGCGTCTGGGCTCGCGCCATAGGCGGGAAAGCCCCAACGCCCAGGATGTCTCCTGAGCGTTGGGGCTTGGGTCTCACAGACCCTCGCCACCCGAGCGCAAGCCGACGTCCATCCACTCGCACGCTAGAAAACGTCTTTCTGAACGCCTACACGTCCGGAGCAGCGCTGAAGCCCTCATCGATCTCTTCGAGCTCAACGGCAACCTGGCTGCTCTGGACCAGAGCCACGCCGCGCATCGCCTCACGAGCCGCCGGTATGTGCAGCACCACGGCGCTAGCCAGCGTCAGAGCTCCCGTCATCAGGAAAATGCCTTCGTACTGGATGAGAGGCAGCAGCAGACCTGCGAGTAGCGGCATGCCCACGGAGCTGACATGGTTGATACTGATCCCAGCGGCCAACGTGGGTGCCAGCTCCTCCCGTGGGGCGAGCCGACTGACCCACGAATCCACGCCGATCCCAAAAAGCACCAACAGACGAATCAGGATGAACACGACCGCCAAGGCCCAGACCTGACTGATGGTGGCAAAGGCCACGCAAGACAGCGCGATGGCGGCATAGCTGGCCGAGAGCATCGTGCGCTCGCCGTAGCGATCCAGGGCGCGTCCGATGGCCGGCGAGGCCACCATGTTCACCACAGCACTGATGAGCAAGAGCGTGCTGATCTGCCAGACCTGCCAGCCAAACTGGGACACGAGCACCAGAGCCCCGAAACTGTGAAGCACCTGTTTGCGCTCGCCCTGCATGAACGTGAGTAGATAGTAGACCCAGTAGCGACGCTTCAGCAGAATTCGCTGGGGCCGCTCGACGGTCTCCCCGAGGCCGCGAGGGAGCAGCGCCAGTA
>CAYOBT010000276.1:0-4243 GCA_964402205.1 uncultured Anaerolineales bacterium | reverse complement strand
GTGGTCGGGACGGACTTGGCCGTTGACCATCAGGTGGCCGGCTTCGCGATCAAGCGCGGCGTGCGTCACCGAGGTGCGCGGCTGATCCTAGTCGATGACGGCGAGAACGGCTTGGCTCCTTGGGCCTTCAAGCAGGTCGGTCTGGACGAGGCCGCTTCGGTCTTGGATGTGGTGTCAGGCGCCGAAGCTCCGATGATCGTGTACGATGCAGCTGCTGCGTCCGTTGCGCGAAGCATGGCCGAGGCTGTGCAGAAGGCGAGCTGCGTTTGCTTCACCGATAGTGCGAACACCAAGGGGTTGGCCGCCGCGGGTATAGCCGAGGGCTTCCAGGCCAACGGTGCGGATGCGTATCTGGTCGTCGCTGGCGAGCTATCGGCTCTCTCCGACGAGGTGATGAGCGCACTAGAGGCGGCCAAGTTTGTGGCGGTTCAGGCAAGCTTTGTCGAGCCGTGGTCGGATGTGGCTGACGTGATCCTCCCGATGCCCACCATGTGGGAGAAGAGTGGCACCGTCACAAGTGCTGATGGCGTCGATCGCGAGCTGCAGGCTGCGGTCGAGATTGAGGGGCTCTCGGAAGTTGCAGCCATCGAGCAACTCGGTGCACTCCTGGCGTAAGACGGATTGAACCTGAGCGGGAAGCGAGGAATCGTCATGGGCAAAGTTACGCTCTGTTCTGACTGGCTCGATGTTTGCTCCGGCTGCCACATGTCTCTCTTGGATATCGACGAACGCATCATTGAGCTGACCAAGCATGTGCAGATTCTTTCGAGCCCGATCACGGATCTGAAGCATCCGCCCGAAGAGGGCTGTGATGTGGGGATCTTGACGGGGGCGGTGAGCAACGACCACCAAGAGCACGTGGCGCGCACCATGCGTGAGCGCTGCAAGGTGCTCATCGCCGTAGGTGACTGCGCGGTTACCGGTGGCATCTGCACGATGCGCAACTTTTTCGACGTCGAGGATGTGCTAGAGCGCGGGTACGTGGAGACCGAGAGCACGGATGAGAATCAGCAAGTGCCTCGCTCTCCCGAAATCGCCAAGCTGTTCCCGCAGGTCAAGGCCGTGGACCAGGTGGTCAAGGTCGACCTCCACATCCCGGGCTGCCCGCCGCCGGCCGACGCGTTGTGGTACGCGATCACAGAGCTTCTGGCTGGCCGTACGCCTGTGTTGACGGATGATCTGCTGACGTATGACTAGTGCTCTGGTGGCTGGTGATGACCACCGGGTTTGGAACAGAGGAGTTGTAAGATGGGCCAAAAGCTGACCATCGACCCCGTAACGCGCATCGAGGGCCATGCCCGCGTGACCATTCAGGTGGACGATGACGGCAAGGTCGAACAGGCCTTCATGCATGTGGACCAGTTCCGAGGCTTTGAAAAGTTCTCGGAAGGACGCATGTACTATGAGATGCCAGTGATCACGCCGCGCATTTGTGGCATCTGCCCCGTGAGCCATCACTTGGCGTCCGCCAAGGCCGCTGATCGCGTGGCCGGCGTCGAGCCCCCACGCCCCGCGCACTTGCTGCGCGAGCTCTTGCACATGGGCCAGATCATCCAGTCGCACTCGCTGCATTTCTTCCATCTAGCGTCGCCCGATCTCTTGCTGGGATTCGATGCGGATCCTGCGATTCGCAACGTGGTGGGCCTGATCGAGACCGATCCCGCTCTGGCGGTCAAGGCCGTCAAGCTCCGCAAGTATGGGCAGGAGATCATCCGCAGACTCTCGGGCCGACGCATCCACATGCACTGGGCTGTGCCCGGTGGCGTCTCTGCGCCGTTGGCTGCCGCAGAGCGCGATTGGATCCTGAGCCAGGCTGACGAAATGCTTGGCTACGTGCAGGATGGCATCTCCGTGGCCAAGGCTTGGCTCGCAGAGAACCAGGATGTCGTCGACACCTTTGCCAATTTCCCCTCGAACTACTTGGGGATGAACCGCGACGGTTCGCTCGAGCTGTACGAGGGACCGGTGCGTATGAAGGACAGCGAGGGCAACCTGGTCGTCGAGTTCAACGCCTGCGACTACTTGGACCACATCTCCGAGCGTGTCGAGGACTGGTCCTATCTCAAGTTCCCGTACTACAAAGAGATGGGCTATCCTGATGGCACCTACCGTGTCGCGCCTCTTGGGCGGCTGAATGTGGCTGAACGCATCGACACGCCCTTGGCGAACCAAGAACTGCAAGAGTACAAAGCGCTTGCCGAGGGGCCAGTTGAACCTTCGCTCTACTTTCACTATGCTCGACTCATCGAGGACCTCTACGGCATTGAGCGAGCCGTGGAGCTGTGTGAGGATGCCGACATCCTGTCGCATGACATCCGCGAGACCCGGTTGGAGATCACCGGCGAGGGCGTGGGCTGCATCGAGGCCCCGCGTGGCACCCTATGGCATCACTACTGGACCGACGACCATGGTGTGATCACCAAGGTGAATCTCATCGTGGCCACTGGCAATAACAACTGGGCCATGAACAAGTCGGTGGACATGGTGGCCAAGACGTTCGTCGATCCCACCAACTTGACCGAGGGCATGCTGAACCGCGTCGAGGCGGCCATTCGTTGCTACGATCCTTGCCTTTCCTGCTCGACGCACGCACTGGGGCAGATGCCCCTCGTCGTGCGTGTAGAGAACCAGACCGGCGATCTGTTGACGACACGCACGCGCGACTAGGGCGGGCTTTTCACCATACTGGTGCCTGTGTCAGCGAGGTCTCTGCTCATGCAGGGGCCTCGCTGCTTGTGCTGGCACCCCACAAGGCATTGGAGTTAGCGTGATGGCTTCCTTTCTGTTGGTCCCGTACGGCAACGCGAGCCGACGCGATGACGGCGTGGCCTTTCACATCGCGAGCAGACTGCTCGAAAGGCTGGGATTGCATGCCGACGATGTAGAGGAGACCGCAACCTACGATGTCGCGGATGGGCTCACGATCATGGGCGTACACCAGCTCGCGCCCGAGCTGGCGCAGGATCTGGCCGAGGTAGACGTCGTGGTCTTTATCGATGCTCATGTGCCAGGCACTGCGTGGGACGACGTGCACTGGGAGCGAATCGAGGCCGAGCTGCGGCCCAGCATGGTGATGCACCTTCTCAAGCCACAGAGCGTCCTCGCTCTGTGTGAGACGATCTACCAGCGCTCGCCCCAGGCCTATGTCCTATCCGTTCTGGGCACCGATTTCGACTTTGGGGTTGAGCTCTCCGAGCAAGCTCAGGCGCTGGTTGATCCTGCCGTTGATCGGGTGTTGGCTCTCATGGGCGTGCTGGGCCAGAAAGGATAGCCCATGCGTGGCGATGCTGGGGGCGCCGATCGTCAGGTCGCGCTCTGGCGGACGTACCGCTTGAGCGCAGACGGGCTGTGCCCCGCAGAAGGTCATCTGGTCTGCGAGGCTCCCTTGCTACTCCAGCTTGACGGACGTCCCGTAGCGGCGATGATGCGTACGCCTGGCAGAGACGTCGAGCTAGCGACGGGGTTCCTCGTCGCTGAGGGTGTGGTGGCTTCTGCCAGCGATATCGCTTCGGTGACTATCAAGCACTCGTGTCACAGAGAGCCATCGAAGGATGTTGGCTGCTCGGGCCAGAACTGGGTCGGCGACGTGGCTGACGTCCAGATGGTGAGCGGGGCCGTCCCCATCGCTTTGACGCGTAGGATGCGCATGGTATGGGCCGTTGCGGGCGATCGCGAGCCTTGCTCGGACACTGCGCTTCCCACGGTGGAGCGCGAGCTAAGCCTTGGCTGGCCCTCGCTGGTTGCGGCGAGCACCGACCTGAACATGGCTCAGAAGCTGCGCGAGCGGGCTGGTGGCGTGCATGGCTTTGGCATCTATCGAGACACGGGCGAGCGTTTGGTCGTGTGCGAGGACGTGGGTCGACACAACGCCATGGACAAGGCCATCGGCTGGTGTTTGCGGCATCGGCTTGCGGATATCTGGGCCTTTGGGCTCTGCTCGGGGCGGCTGAGCTACGAGATGGTGGCCAAGGCCGCCCGCGCGGGCCTTCCTATCCTGGTATCCTTCTCCGCCCCCTCGAGTCTTGGGGTCATTGCGGCGGAACGCTGCCATATCACCCTCGTTGGCTACCTAACGGATTCGCAGGCCTTGGCCTACACGCACCCTGAACGCCTGGCAACCTAGGAAGCCTCTAGGACGATCTCGTCGATGCGCTTCCATGTGCCGCCTTGGTCCTGCAAGAATAGCCGTAGCCGCCCTGGTCGCAGCTCCGCCCCGACCTCTATGCGCACGACTTGACGCACG